>JBAZRQ010000019.1:0-11412 GCA_041662925.1 Nocardioides sp.
AGGTGCCGCGCGGCAGGAACGCCGCCACGCTCGACACGTTGATCACGCCGCCGTGGCCGCGCTCGGCCATCGGGCCCAGCGCTGCGTGGGTGAGCCGGAGCACGGCGGTCACCAGGACCTCGAGCATCTGGGTCTCGGTGTCGGCGTCGTTGTCGAGGAAGCGCCCCTTGAGGCCGAAGCCGGCGTTGTTGACCAGCAGGTCGACCGGCCGGTCCGGGTCGGCGAGCCGCGCCTCGACCCGGGCGAGCTGGTCGCGCTCGGCCAGGTCGGCCGGCAGCACCTCGACCTGCACGCCGTACGACGTCAGCTCGGCCGCGACGGCCGCGAGCCGTACCTCGTCGCGGGCCACCAGGACCAGGTCGTAGCCCCGTCGCGCGAGGTGGTGGGCGAAGGAGTGGCCGATGCCGGCGGTGGGTCCGGTGACCAGTGCGGTTCTCGTGGGGGTGCTCGACATGGGTGCAGTCAAACAGGTGTGCGTCCCCACCCGTGCAGGCGAGTCCGGCATGATGGACCCCGATGAGCACGAAGCGCACCACGACACTCGCGATCGCCAACCAGAAGGGCGGCGTCGCCAAGACCACGACCGTCGCCTCGATCGGGGCGGCGCTCGTCGAGCTCGGCCACAAGGTGCTGATCGTCGACCTCGACCCCCAGGCCTGCCTGACCTTCTCCCTCGGCATCGACCCCGAGGACCTCGAGCTGTCGGTGCACCACGTGCTGACCAAGGGCCTCGACGCGACCGAGGTGATCCTCGAGACCGAGGAGGGCATCGACCTGCTGCCCGCGACCATCGAGCTCGCGCGTGCCGAGGCCGACCTGCTGACCCGCACCGGCCGCGAGCACGTCATCCGCACCGTCGTCGAGGACCTCGCTGAGAAGGGCGCGGACTACGAGTACGACTGGATCCTGCTCGACTGCCCGCCCTCGCTCGGCGTGCTGACCGTGGCGGCGCTGACCGCCGCCGACGGGGTGCTGATCCCGCTGCAGTGCGAGACCCTGTCGCACCGCGGGGTGGGGCAGCTGCTCGACACCGTTCACGACGTACGCCGGTTCACCAACCGCGAGCTCCAGGTCTGGGGTGTGCTGCCGACGCTCTACGACGGGCGCACCAACCACTCCCGCACGGTGCTCGAGACGATCTCGGAGACCTACGACCTCGAGGTGATCGAGCCGCCGATCCCCAAGACCATCAAGTTCGCCGAGGCCCCCGCGGCCGGGCGCTCCATCCTCGCCACCAGCCGCTCCAGCAAGGGCGCGATGGCCTACCGCGACGTCGCCGCCAACCTGGTGACCCGGGCCGGTCGGAGCTGAGCCCGTGAGCAAGCACCGCGCAGAGGTCCGGCCGCGCTACGGCCGGATCGCCGTGCTGGGGTCGTCGGTCGCGGTGACCCTGATCGCCGTCCTCGGCGGCACCGGCGTCCTGCCCTCCACCGCCGGCGACGCCGCCGCGCGCGGACCCGTCGGCGACGTGGCCGGCGCAGTCGCCGAGACCCCCACCGCCACCCCCGACGTCCCGACCCCCGACAGCTCGAGCGACGACGCCTCGAGCGAGCCGACCACCGAGACCGAGACCAACCGGCTCTCCGCGGAGGAGGTCGCGGCCGCCGAGGCCGAGGCGGCGCGCAACGACGAGACGCTCCCGCCCGACTCGGGGGAGGGCAGGCGGGTGATCTTCAGCGAGAGCCGGCAGCGGGTCTGGCTCGTCAACGACGACGAGCTGGTGGTCCGGAGCTACCTGGTCTCCGGCAGCGTCTACGACAACCTCGAACCCGGCACCTTCGAGGTCTACTCCCGCTCCGAGGACGCCACCGGCATCGACGACTCGGGCACCATGAAGTACTTCGTCCGCTTCACCCAGGGCGACACCGGCGCGGCCATCGGTTTCCACGACATCCCCGTGCTCGACGGCGAGCTCATCCAGACCTTCGACGAGCTCGGCACCCCGCTCTCGCACGGCTGCATCCGCCAGCGTCGCGGCGACGCCATCGCCCTGTGGAACTTCGCACCCCTCGGGACGACCGTCGTCGTCACCGCCTGACCCGGCGCGGACGTGACACCGAGGCGTCAGCGCGCCCATGATCGACCCATGGCAAAGGACGCAAGCGAGGATCGATCGCTCAGCACCAAGGTCTACGAGGCCGAGATGTTCCGGCTCCAGGCCGAGCTGGTCAAGGCCCAGGAGTGGGTGAAGGTCGAGGGGCAGCGCGTCGTGGTGATCTTCGAGGGACGCGACGCCGCCGGCAAGGGCGGCACGATCAAGCGGATCACCGAGTACCTCAGCCCCCGCAACACCCGGATCGCCGCGCTGCCGACGCCGACCGAGCGCGAGAAGAGCGAGTGGTACTTCCAGCGCTACATCGAGTACCTGCCCGCAGGCGGTGAGATCACCCTGTTCGACCGGTCCTGGTACAACCGCGCCGGCGTCGAGCGGGTGATGGGCTACTGCACACCCCTCGAGTACCGACGGTTCCTGCACCAGTGCCCGATCTTCGAGCGACTGCTCGTCGAGGACGGGATCATGCTGCGCAAGTACTGGTTCTCCGTCAGCGACTCCGAGCAGCAGCGACGCTTCAAGTCGCGGCTCAACGACCCGATGCGGCAGTGGAAGCTCTCGCCGATGGACCTGGAGTCGATCACCCGCTGGGAGGACTACTCCCGCGCCAAGGACGAGATGATGGTGCACACCGACATCCCCGAGGCGCCGTGGTACGTCGTGGAGTCGGACTCCAAGAAGCGTGCCCGGCTGAACATGATGGCTCACCTGCTCTCCACGATCCCGTACGTCGAGGTGCCCAAGCCGACGCTGGAGCTGCCCGAGCGCCCCGAGCCGAAGGGCTACGAGCGGCCGCCGCGCGAGCACACGACGTACGTCCCCGACCACAGCGCCACCCTCGGCTGAGCCCGGTCGGCGGCTCCCGGCCGTCTCACGCCCTGCTACACCCGTAGACAGGTGCGCGTTGGTGGCCTAGGTTCGGGTTTGGTGGTTGGGAGCGCAGCCCCGCGGCAGATCGTGTCCGCCGTGACGGCCCTTCTCGAGAGGTCCAGGCATGCCCACCGCCCCGCGGCTCGAAGCCAACCCGGCGACTCTTGAACAAGCCCGGGGCGCGTTGATGCTGCACTACGGGATCGACTCCCATCAGGCCTTGGCGGTGCTGATCGGTTGGGCGCGGACGTCTCGCACCCACGTCCCCACCATCGCCCACACGCTGATGAGCGGGATCTGTGAAGGCAATCCGCAGACCGAAGTCCGGCAACGCACGTTGATGCGGTGGATCGAGGCGCAGCTTCGCGACGCCGCCGTTCCGTTGCGAACCGGCACCTGAGACTCCGCGCTTGGGGGAGCGCGGGATGGGGGGTGTGCAGGGGCGCGGCTTACGCAGCCGTGCCCCTGCACGGGGATCGCCCACTACCGGGGCGTCACACCCGTGCGGACCAGCTCCTCGGCAATGCGGTTCAGCTTGACGTTGCGGCGTTGTGAGACGCGGCGCAGGACAGCGAACGCCTGATCCGGTGCCATGGCGAAGCGTTCCATCAAGATGCCCTCGGCCCGACCGATCACCGTGCGATTGGTGATCGCCATCTCCAGATGCTCGGCGTTCTGGGAAGCAGCCAACGCCACACCCACGTGGGCGGCGAGCGCTTGCCCGTTGTTGACGTCGTCGGCGTCGAAGGCGTCGGGCTTGACGGAGTACAGGTTCATGGCGCCGAGGGTGTCCCGGGTCGTGAAGAGGCGGTAGCTCACGATGGAGGCGACACCGGCCTCCTTCGCGACCAGGGGCCCCCAGGTGGGCCAGCGCTCGTCGTTGGCCAGGTCACGGCTGAGGACGATCTCGTGCCCGTGAAGCGCGTCGTAGCAAGGTCCTTCCTTCAGCACGAACTGGAGCTCGTCGATTCGGTTCAGCGCCTCGTCGCTCCCCACCGGGGTGTCGATCCTGTCGCTGTGGACGATCGAGATCCCGACCAGGTCGCACCCCTGGATGATCTCGGTGGCGATCAGCACGACCTTCTCGAGCGTCTGCTGGGTGCTCGACCATCCCTGCATCGAGCGCGCGGCATCAGCAAGCTGATCGGCGAAGCTCGCGGAAGTCCCCATACCCACAACTGTCCTCCTGTCGTCCGAGCCTGACCAGGGCGTGTGGGGACTATCCCAACGAGACGGCTCCGATGCGATGGCGCAGCCACACCAGCCCGTCGGGGAGGGTCTGCGCAGCCATCAGCGTCATGGGCCCACCGGCGGCAGGTCCGCCGCCGTGCCATGGGCGGCGCTCCGCAGCGCCCACGAGAGCGGGGTGGACCAGGAGGCTGACCTCGTCGACCAGGCCGGCGTCGAGCAGCGCGCCGTTGAGCGCACCACCGCTGTCCACCCGGACGACCTCCGCGTCGTACTGCTCACGCAACGTCACCAAGACCGAACCTAGGTCGACCCGGTCTCTGCCGGCGACGATCTCGGGGTACCCATGGTGCCGGGGAGGCGTGGTGGCGCTGTGGACGGCGACCACGTCCGACCAGTAGCCCGCGTCGCGCAACGCCTGCCACGCACGGACGCGGCCGCGGCCGTCGACGACCGCAAGGAGCGACCCGTCGCTCGAAGGCCCGGGCAGGTCGGCCTCGGCGAGCGCCGACTCCTGGGCCAGGATCGTGTCCGCTCCGGTCAAGGAGACGTCCTCGTGCCAGGTCGTGGCCAGCTCGTAGAACCGACCGACGTCGGCCTCGAAACCCGCCGTGGATCCGTCAACCGACACGGCCACGTGTAGTACGACGTAGGGCCGGTTGCGGGTTGTGCCCTCGTGCGGGTCGTCCACCCTCCTGACGGTACGCCTGGGCTTCGCGATGACACGCTCGGCTTGATGCTTGCGCATCGACCGAGTCCGACGGGGACTACTCGCGGTTGAGCTTCGGCTCGGGGCGCACGTAGTCCGACGGTTCGCTGTCGATCATGTAGTTCGTGTCTTCGTGGATCTTGTCGACCGTGTGCTGGAGCCAGGCCTCGTCCTTGGTCTCGATCTCCCGCTCGTGGAGCTGCTCGCGGAGGATGTCGACCAGGTCGCCCTTCTCGCCCATCGACTTGGCGATGGACGTGGCGTCGACCGCGGCCTGGAGGTTGGCGTCGTACGTGGCCATCAAGGGCTCCCGAAGGTTCGAGTAGTCAGGGGGTGAGGGGTCAGGCGGGCTGCTGGGTGGCGCCGGCGTCGCCGGAACCACCGCCGCTGCCGCCGCGCGAGCGACGGCGCCGGTTGCGCGAGCGCGACGGGCCGGCGGGTGCCTCGGCGCCGTCCTCGGACGGGCGGGCCGGGGCCTCGGTGGCCGGGGTGCTGTCGGCCGACGCGCTGCTGCGGGAGCGGGTCCGGCTGCGGTCGCGGTCGCCACGGCTACGCGGGGCGCGGTCGCCGCCGCCACCCCCGCGACGGTCACCACGGTCGCCACCCCTGTCGCCACGGTCTTCGCGCGGCTTGCGCTCCACCGGGGCGGCGTCGACGATGCGGCCCTTCGTGCCCGGCGCGATGCCCTGGTCGTGGTAGAGGTGATCGGAGGTGGAGTAGGTCTCCTGCGGGTCCGGGAACGGCAGGTCCAGCGTCTTGTTGATCATCTTCCAGCGGGCCAGGTCCGCCCAGTCGACGAACGTGATCGCGATGCCCGAGGCGCCCGCGCGGCCGGTGCGGCCGATGCGGTGGACGTAGGTCTTGTCGTCCTCGGGGCAGGTGTAGTTGATGACGTGGGAGACGCCGGCGACGTCGATGCCGCGGGCGGCGACGTCGGTCGCGACGAGCACGCGGATCTTGTCCTCGCGGAACTTCGCGAGCGCCTTCTCGCGCGCCACCTGGGCCATGTCGCCGTGCAGGGGGCTGGCGCTGAAGCCGCGCTCGGCCAGGTCGTCGGCGACGCGCTGCGCCTGACGCTTGGTGCGGGTGAAGACGATGATCTTGCCGGCGTCCTCGGCCTGCAGGACGCGGCCGATGATCTCCGGCTTGTCGAGGTCGTGGGCCAGGTAGATGAACTGGGCGGTCGCGGGCACCATCGTGGTGTCGTACGACGACTCGGCGCGGATGTTCATCGGGTGGCGCATGTGGGTGCGGGCCAGCGCCACGATCGCGGCCGGCATCGTGGCCGAGAACAGCATCGTCTGCCGGGTCTCGGGGGTCATGCTGAGCAGGCGCTGCACGTCGGGGAGGAAGCCCAGGTCGAGCATCTCGTCGGCCTCGTCGAGCACGACTGCGTGCACGTGGGACAGGTCGAGCGCCTTGCGGTTGGCGAGGTCGATCAGGCGACCCGGCGTACCGACGACGATGTCGACGCCGGACTCGAGGGTGTCGAGCTGGGTGTCGTAGCCGACGCCGCCGTAGACCGTCAGCACCCGGAGGCCGAGGTCCTTGCTGGCGAGGTGGAGGTCGTTGGAGACCTGGAGCGCGAGCTCACGGGTCGGGGCCACGATCAGCGCCTGCGGCTTGCCCTGCGGCAGGTTGGCGTAGGCCGGGTCGGTCGACACGACGCTGCGCTGCAGCACCGGGATGCCGAAGGCGAGGGTCTTGCCGGTGCCCGTGCGGGCCTGGCCGATCAGGTCGGTGCCGATCAGGGCGACCGACAGGGTCATCTCCTGGATGGCGAACGGGGTGGTGATGCCGGCGCGGTCGAGCGCGTCGCAGATCTCGGGCAGAACGCCGAGCTCGCGGAATGTGGTGGAAGTCAGTGTCTTTCGCTTTCGTGTGGGATCAGCCGGTCAAGCCGAGTCGATTCGGGTTGCGGCTAATTCACACGTAGCCGCGCACATACGGGCCGCCGGAGGCGGCAACAGTGTGGTCAGTCTATCGGTAGGGTCGTGCCATGCCCGCATCTCCCGAGATCGACTCCCCGGTGGCCTTCGCCGACCCGGCCTACCGCGAGGCGGTCGTCGACCTGCTGGGCGTGATCGCGTACGGCGAGATCTCGGCGTTCGAGCGCCTGGCGGAGGACGCCAAGCTCGCCCCCACCCTCGAGGACAAGCTGGCCCTCGCGAGCTTCGCCGCGTCCGAGCTGCACAAGGTCGGCGCCCTGCGGGACCGGATCACCGAGCTCGGCGCCGACCCGTTCGCGGCGATGGCGCCGTTCCGCTCGGCGATCGACCTCTTCCACGCCCACACCGCCCCGGCCGACTGGCCCGAGGGGCTGGTCAAGGCCTACGTCGGCGACGGGCTCGCCAACGACTTCTACCGCGAGATCGCGGCCTACCTCGACCACGACACCCGCGACCTGGTGGTGTCGTCGGTCGACACCGAGAGCAACTCGTCGTTCGTCGTCGACCGGGTCCGCGAGGCCATCGCCGCCGACCCGCGGCTGGCCGGCCGGCTGGCCCTGTGGGGTCGCCGGCTGATGGGGGAGGCGCTGATCCAGGCGCAGCGGGTCGCCGCCGAGCGCGACGCGCTCTCGGCGCTGCTCGCGGGCGGCGTGGACCGGCCCGGCCTCGACCTGGCGGCGATCGGGCGGATGTTCACCCGCCTGACCGACCGCCACGGCGAGCGGATGGCCGAGCTCGGCCTCGCCAGCTAGTCAGTAGCCGCCGATCAGCTGCGGAACCCCACGTGGCCGGCGACGCCGCCGCCGACCTCGACGTAGGCGAGCTTGGTGCCGGGCACCAGGATGCGACGGCCCTTGCTGTCGGTCAGAGCGAAGACGCCGTCACCGGTGACAGCGTCGGCGACCAGCTTCTCGACCGCCTCGGCGGTCTCGTTGGTCTCCACGACCAGCTCTCGCGGTGCGTGCTGGACGCCGATCTTGACCTCCACAGGTCGTCTCCTTCTGCTCATGCTTCTCAGTGTTCGTCGGTCTTGGGGTAGCCGCGGATCCCGCGCCAGGCGAGGGCCGAGACGAGCGCGGCGGCTTCGCCGCGGGGGATGGCTCCGGCGTCCTTGAGCCAGAACCGCGCGCTGACCTGGGCCATTCCCACCAGCGACACGGCCAGCAGGTACGACGCGTCGTCGGGCAGGCCGGTGTCGTCACGGATGACATGGGCGATCAGCGCCGCGCACTCGGTGGTCACGCGTTCGACGTGCTCGCGCACGGCCGGCTCGTTGGTCAGGTCGGACTCGAAGACCAGCCGGAACGCGCCGGTGTCGAGCGCGACGTACTCGAAGAACGCGTCGACGGTCGCGCCGACGCGCAGCTTGTTGTCGTGGGTGGAGTCCAGTGCGAGCCGGCAGTTCTCGATGATCTGGTCGCAGGAGGTGTCGAGCAGCGCGAGGTAGAGCTCCAGCTTGCCGGGGAAGTGCTGGTAGAGCACCGGCTTGGAGACCCCGGCGCGCTCGGCGATGTCGTCCATCGCGGCCGAGTGGTAGCCCTGCGCGACGAACACCTCGAGGGCCGACGAGAGCAGCTGGGCGCGGCGCTCGCGTCGTGGCATGCGGGCGCCTCGGGGGCGGACCCCCTCGACGTCGTACTGCCCTGCGCTCACCGTGTGCTCCTCGATCGTGAACAGCGTTCTGACTGCCGCTGGCGAGCCTACTCGTTGGTACCCCAGGTCCGGATGACGGGACGCGGCGGCTCCCGCACGTGTCCTGCGGGGAACATGAGGGGAGGTCCCCGTGTTGGACCCGTGTCACCCCACACCGCACCGAGGAGTATTAGCTGTGAGTCTTCCCGCGCTGGTCGAGCCCGCCGACGAGCTGACCATCGACGAGGTGCGCCGCTACAGCCGCCACCTGATCATCCCCGACGTGGGCATGACCGGGCAGAAGCGGCTGAAGAACGCCAAGGTGCTGGTCATCGGCGCCGGCGGCCTCGGCAGCCCGGCCCTGCTCTACCTCGCAGCGGCCGGTGTCGGCACGCTCGGCGTCGCCGAGTTCGACACCGTCGACGAGTCCAACCTGCAGCGCCAGGTCATCCACGGCGTCAGCGACATCGACAAGCCCAAGGGCCAGTCCGCCAAGGAGTCGATCGCCGAGATCAACCCCTACGTCAACGTGATCCTCCACGAGGAGCGCCTCGACAACGACAACGTCCTGCAGGTCTTCGAGGGCTACGACCTGATCGTCGACGGCACCGACAACTTCGCCACGCGCTACATGGTCAACGACGCGGCGTACTTCCTGAGGATCCCCTACGTCTGGGGCTCGATCTACCGCTTCGACGGCCAGGCGTCGGTCTTCTGGCCGCACGCCACCGACGAGAACGGCGAGAGCATCGACGCCCCGTGCTACCGCTGCCTCTACCCCGAGCCCCCGCCGCCGGGCATGGTCCCGAGCTGCGCCGAGGGCGGCGTGCTCGGCGTCCTGTGCGCCAGCATCGGTTCGATCCAGGTCAACGAGGCGATCAAGGTGCTCACCGGCATCGGTGACCCCGCCGTCGGCAAGCTGGTCATCTACGACGCCCTCGAGCTCGAGTGGCGCAAGCTGAAGGTGCGCAAGGACCCCAACTGCGCGCTCTGCGGCGACAACGCCACCGTCACCGGCCTGATCGACTACGAGGCCTTCTGCGGCGCGATCTCCGAGGAGGCCGCCGACGCGGCCGCCGGCTCGACGATCTCGGTGATCCAGCTCGAGCACATGCTCAAGGAGCGCGAGGAGGGTGCCCGCGACTTCGTCCTGGTCGACGTGCGCGAGCCCAACGAGTTCGAGATCAACCGGATCCCCGGATCGGTGCTGATCCCCAAGGGCGACTTCCTCAACGGCTCGGCCCTCGAGAAGCTCCCCTCTGTCGACACCGGCAAGCAGATCGTCATGCACTGCAAGTCGGGCGTGCGCTCGGCCGAGACGCTCGCGATCGTCAAGGGCGCGGGGTACGCCGACGCCGTGCACGTCGGCGGCGGGGTGGTGGCCTGGGTCAACCAGGTCGACCCCAGCCAGCCGTCGTACTGACCCAGGTTGGGTAAAACCTCCACCGTTCGGGCGCCCGTCTAGTCATTTGTGGCTAGGCGGGCGTAACCCGTCGGGGACCTCCTAGTTGAGCCGTGGTCAGGACTCTCGGCAAGACGCCGGCCCCTATCAGGAGGTCAACACCCCGATGCAAGCCACGAAGACCAAGCGCCGCCTCGCCGGCGTCGCCGCAGCAGCCGCCAGCACCGCACTCGGTGCCGCGCTGATCGCAGCCCCGACCTCGGCTCAGGCCGCCGGCAACGTCACCGTTGCCTGGGCGCCCGCCGCCACCGCCGCGATCACCCCCGGCGTCCAGACCAACACCGCCGGCAGCGGCCAGTGCACGGCCAACTTCGTCTTCACCGACGGTGCGGGCAACGTCTACCTCGGCCAGGCCGCCCACTGCGCGAGCACGGGCGAGGCCACCGACACCGACGGCTGCCTCGCCGACTCGCTGCCCCTGGGCACGCGGGTCACGTTCAACCGCGGCGGCTCGCTGCTGAGCTCCGGCACGCAGGTCGGCGCCGGCACCCTGGTCTACAGCTCCTGGCTCACCATGCAGGCCCGCGGCGAGTCCAACGCCGACACCTGCGCCTACAACGACTTCGCCCTGGTGAAGGTCGACGCGGCCGACGCCTCCAAGGTCAACCCGAGCATCCCGTTCTGGGGCGGCCCGACCGGCATCAACACCGCCGGCACCGCTGCGGGCGACACCGTCTACAGCTACGGCAACTCCGGCATCCGCTTCGGCATCGAGGAGCTCTCGCCCAAGCAGGGCATCAGCCTGGGCACGGACGGCGGCGGTTGGACCCACCCGGTCTACACCGTCAGCCCCGGCGTCCCCGGTGACTCCGGCTCGGCGTTCCTCGACGGCTCCGGCAAGGCGCTCGGCACCCTGTCCACGCTGGCGATCGCGCCCCTGCCCGGCTCCAACGGCGTCGGCGACCTGAGCCGCGAGCTGGCCTACGCCCAGCAGCACGGCACCATCGCGGGTCTGGCCCTGGCCAACGGCACGGAGCCCTTCTCGCCGATCCTCTGACCTGGACCACCACCCAGGGAGCATCGGTGGCCTCGTTCGCTTCGGCGGGCGGGGCCACCACCCATTTGTGCCCATTCCGGCCGGTACGTTGCTGGCATGCCAGGACGTGTCACCGACCCGGAGGAGTACGTCGAACGCGTGCTGCAGGTCGTGGAGCGGGTGCCGCGCGGCCGGGTCACGACGTACGGCGCGATCGCGGACGCGGTCGGTGGCGGCCCCCGCCAGGTCGGCTCCGTGATGTCGCGGCACGGGGGGCCGGTGCCCTGGTGGCGGGTGGTGCGCGCCGACGGGTCGCTGCCGCCGAGCCACGAGGACGAGGCCCGGCAGCGCTACCTCGAGGAGGGGACCCCGCTGCGGCGCTCGGGTTCGGTCGACATCGTGCGTGCCTTCTGGGGACCTCACTCGCAGTCGGCCCAGCGGCAGTAGCTCATGTAAGGGACATCGGCGGCGTGGAGCCACTACGCAGCTGAGGTTCCAGGGTTGCATGGTCATCCCGGTTGGTTCGGGGAGTGGCGTCGAGAACGGCTCTGGGGAGGTTGCCTGATGGGTGGT
>JBAZRQ010000020.1:0-11176 GCA_041662925.1 Nocardioides sp.
CGCGGGCACCGGTGTGGACCTCGAGTGGTTCACCACCCGTGAGCGGGAGTACGACGAGGTCCTGCCATGGGACCACCTCGACTCCGGCCTCGACAAGGACTGGCTGTGGGCCGACTGGGAGGACGCTCTCAACCCGGACGCCACCGACGTCGAGGACTGCCGCTGGACGCCCTGCTACGACTGCGGCGTCTGCCCCGAGATGAACACCGAGATCCAGATCGGCCCCACCGGCCGGGGCCTGCTCCCGCTCGCCGTCGTCTGAGGTCGACCCCCACGACGCAGAGCTGCCCGGCGGGGACCGATCGAGATCGGTCCCCGCCGGGCAGCACGTGACGTGGGGTGGCTGACTACTCTGCGGGCAGCTTGCTGCCGTCGGAGTTCTCGGCGAGGCAGACGAACGAGTCACCCGTCTTGGGCGGGAGGTCCTCGGTCAGGATCGTCCACGAGTCACCGGCGCTGGTGGCGGGGTCGCCGCCGTCCTCGGTGAAGCGGATGTCGCAGAAGGAAGCGTCGTTGGCCTCGTACATGGTCACTTCGTCCGCGGTGAGCTCGCCGACGACCTCGATGATGCCGTCGTGCGACTCAGAGCAGTCCTTCTTCAGCATGGTGACGGTGTCGCCGTCCTCGGTCGTGTTGACGCACTGGCCGGTCTCGGCGTTCTCGACAGTGACGACGTTGCTGAACAGCCACACGCCACCGACCGCCAGCGCGGCCCAGGCGATCAGCACGATCACGTTGACGATGATCGCGGCGATGGCGAGGCCCTTGCCGCCCTTCTTCTTGACCAGGACGATGATGGCGAGGACCAGCGAGATCAGGTTGGGGATCACGCAGGCGATGAACGACAGGACCAGGGCGGCGATGGCCAGGCCCTTGCTCGGGGGCTGCTCGACCGGCGGGCCGCCGGGGTACGAGCCGCCGTAGCCGCCGCCTCCCGTGGGCTGGGCCGGTGTCGCGCCGTAGGGGTTGGCGGGCTGGCCCGAGGGCTCGCCATAGGGGTTGGGCTGGCCTCCGGGGCCGTCAGTGGGTGTACTCACCGGCACACCATAGGGGTGATCGGACCCGTCGCGGGCCACCTTCGGGGGATCGGCCTCGCGCCCGCGTGGCTATGCTGCGCCGGTGACCACGCGCCCGCTCTATGTGCACGTCGGCGCGAGCAAGACCGGTACCTCCGCCCTGCAGGCGGGACTCTGGTCCTCCAAGCGGTTCCTGCGCCGCTCCGGCGTGGGGCTGCCGTTCGTCGGTCGGCCCGCCCACGTCCGTCGTCTGCTGCGCCCACTGGGCTGGACCATGGGCACCGGATTCGACCGCCCGGTCCGGGCCAAGGTCCTGCGCGAGCTCGCCCCGCGGCTGCGCGACACCCCGGGTGACCGGCTGCTGATCAGCAACGAGGACCTGTGCGAGCTCGACGCGCCCCGCATCGAGGTCCTGCGCGAGCTCGCTGCCGCCGCCGACCTGGACCTCCGCGTCGTCGTCACCGCGCGCGACTGGGCCAAGCAGCTGCCCTCGGAGTGGCAGCAGTTCCTCAAGCACCGGCTGACGACCGACTACCCCACCTTCCTCGACCAGGTACGACGCCGCGAGGGCGCCGCGGCCGAGCACTTCTGGCAGCGCCAGGACGTGCCCGGGATCTGTGCCCGCTGGGGCGCCGGCCTCGACCCTGCCGACGTGCACGTGATCGCCGTACCTCCCATGTCGGCGGACGCCGACGGGGTCTTCCGCCTGTTCGGCGCGGTGGTCGGTTTCGACGCCACCCGGCTCACGCTGCCCACCCACCACGTCAACGCGTCGTTCGGCTACGTCGAGGCCGAGGTGCTGCGCCGGCTCAACCAGACCCTGGGGGAGCGGCTGCCCGACTACGAGTTGGACTATGTGCCGGGCTTGCGCAACGTGCTCGTGCGCGGCGTCCTGCCCCGTGAGGCGAGCGCCAGGATCACCCTGCCTCCGGAGCACCTCGGCTGGGTGCGCGAGCTGGCTGAGGTGCAGCTGGAGGCGCTGCGGGCCGGCGACTACAGCCTGCACGGCGACCCCGACCTCCTCCTACCCGGTGCGGACGCGGCGCGGCCGTTGCCCGAGCTGGACGACGCCGAGGTGGCCGCCGCGGCGGTCGAGACCCTGGCCGCCTTCGCGACCCGGGTGCACGAGCGGCGCCGAGGCCGCGCCGAGCGTCAGCAGGCCAAGCGGGGCAAGGCGTAGTCGAGCAGCACGGCCCGGTGGTCGGCGATGGCCGACTGCACCACCTGCGCCTGCTCGGGGACCCAGCCGCCCGAGCCGTAGAGCACGTAGTCGATCCGCCGCCGCGGCACCCGTGGCGGCACGGTGAGGCCGCTGCCGACGCCGACCTGGGTCCACGGGTCGGTCACGACGCCGTCCAGGACCCGCATCGCGGGTGAGCCGGGCTCGGCGTTGAAGTCTCCGCCCAGCAGGAACGGCCGGCCGGAGCGGCCGACCAGGCGCCGGATCCCGCGGGTCTGCAGCACCCGGATGATCCCGCGGGTGTGCTGCAGGTGCGTGTTGAGGACGTCCACCCGACGCCCCGCGATCAGGATCGTGGCGCGCAGCAGCCCCCGCTGCTGGAGTCCCGGCAGGTTCGGCAGCAGCTGGTTGGACCAGCTGAGGATCGGCTGCCGGGTGAGGATCGCCGTACCCGACTCGCGGCGGGGGGCGCCCTCCGCCTCCGCGGTGCGGGTCTTGTTGCGCCCGAAGACCACCTCCATGCCCAGCATCCGGGCCAGCTCGGCGGGCTGGTCGTCGAGACCGGACTTGGCTCGGTAGCGGTGCACCTCCTGGAGGAGCACCACGTCGGCGTCCCACCCCCGGATCTCCCGGACGATGCCGCCCAGGTCGTAGCCGCCGGGACCCACCGCCCCGTGGATGTTGAACGTCGCGACCCGCAGCCGCACCGAGGCGGGGTCGGGACAGCTGGGCGGGCCCCCCGGACCCGTGGGTGTCGGGGTGGGTGGCGGGCCGGACGGCGGCGGCAGCCCCGACGGCGGCGCCGTCGGTGGACCGGCCGGCTGGGGGTCGGGCCAGAACACCAGCAGGGAGATGACGACAACGAGCGCGGCCACGGCGAACAGGGCATGGACCCAGCGGTTCATCGGCCCCCGTCCCGCGCGTCGACTGTCTGCTGACCCGGGCAGGATAGGCGGCATGCGCCACATCGCGGACACCGAGCGGCGCGCCCGGCTCGCCAGGCGCCACGCCGTCGCGCCGGCGCACCGGGTGGGCGACGCCGGCGCGGCCACCCGGGCGATGACGGTGCTGCACGCGACCGAGGCGGCGACGGTCTACCTCTCGCTGCTCGCCCGGGTCGACGGACTCACGGTCGTCGACGTCGGCCGGGCGCTCTACGACGACCGCACGCTGGTCAAGCAGGTCGCGATGCGGCGGACCCAGTTCGTGTTCCCGCGCGACCTGCTGCCGGCCGCCTGGGGGAGCGCCTCGGCGCGGGTCGCGGCGGGCCTCGGCCCCCGGCTCGCCAAGGAGGCCGTCGAGGCCGGGCTCGCGGACGACGGCGCCCTATGGCTGGAGCGGGCCCGCGAGGCGACGCTCACCCACCTCGCCGGCGGGGTCGAGCTGACCGCGGCCGAGCTGCGGGCGCAGGTCCCCGCGCTCGCCGGCCACCTCACCTACTCGCCTGACAAGCCCTACGGCGCCACCGTGCCGATCGCCCCCCGGGTCCTGACCCAGCTCGGGGTCGAGGGCCGCATCGTGCGCGCCCACAACACCGCCAGCTGGTGGGTCTCGCGCCCCACCTGGGTGCTGGCGGAGACGTGGCTCGGCGACGTGCCGACACCCTGGGCGGCGCCCGAGGGCTACGCCGAGCTGGTGCGCCGCTGGCTGGCGACGTTCGGGCCCGGCACCGCCGCCGACCTCCAGTGGTGGCTGGGCTCCACCAAGGGCGCGGTCTCACAGGCCCTGGCCGACGTGTCAGCGGTGGAGGTCGGACTCGACGGGGGTGGCGCCGGCTGGGTGCTGCCCGACGACCTCGACGAGGTGCCCGCCCCCGAGCCCTGGGCCGCGTTGCTGCCGATCCTCGACCCCACGGTCATGGGATGGAAGGAGCGCGGCTTCTACCTCGGCGAGCACGGTCCGGCGCTCTTCGACCGCAACGGCAACGCCGGCACCACCGCGTGGTGGGACGGGCGGATCGTCGGCTGCTGGGTCCAGGACCCCGACGGGGTCGTGGAGGTGCGCACGCTCGAGCGGGTGCCGGGCGAGGCGCACCGTGCGCTCGACGCGGAGACGGCGCGGCTCACCGAATGGCTGGACGGGCAGCGGGTCAGTACCGTCTATCCCTCCCCGGCAATGAAGGAGCCACGATGAGCCAGCAGCCCCCGCTCGGCTCCCCCTATCCGTGCCCGCCGCCCAACAACGGGCACGCGATCGCGGCGCTCGTCCTCGGCCTGGTGTCGCTGACCGGCTGCTCGTTCGTGACCGGCATCCCCGCCATGGTGCTCGGGCGCATGGCCAAGCGCGAGATCGCCGAGTCCGGCGGAGCCTCCGGTGGCCAGGACCTCGCCAACATCGGCTTCGTCCTGGGCCTCGTGGCGACCGTGATCGGCGTGCTGGCCCTGGTCGGCGTACTGCTGATCTTCGGCCTGGGGGTCTACGTCTTCGACACCTGCGGAGACGGCCGATGCTGACAGGAGCTCTCTGAGTGGCACGCGACCAGCCCGAGCAGCAGGCGCCCCCGGTGCAGCGGCTGCGGATCCGCTACGCCAAGCGCGGCCGGCTGCGGTTCACCAGCCACCGCGACTTCAGCCGCGCCTTCGAGCGGGCGATCTTCCGGGCCCGGGTGCCGATGGCCTACTCGTCGGGGTTCAACCCCCACCCGCGCATCTCCTACGCCGGCGCGGCACCCACCGGGTCCGCGAGCGAGGCGGAGTTCCTGGAGATCGCCCTCGCCGAGGTGGTCGACCCGGCCGCGATCCACGCAGCGCTCGCCGAGGCGCTGCCCGACGGCCTCGACATCGTCGAGGTGGTCGAGTCTCCCGGTGGCGGGCTGGCCGACCTCCTCGAGGCGAGCCGCTGGCAGGTCGACCTCGAGCTGCCCCTCGCCGACGCCCGAGCGGCGGTCGCGGCGTTCCTCGCGGCCGAGGCCGTGAGCGTCGAGCGGATGACCAAGAAGGGCCTGCGCGAGTTCGACTGCCGCGCCGCGGTGCTGTCGCTCACGGCCGAGGAGGGCGAGCGCGGGAGCCGACTCGACCTGGTCCTGAGGCACGCCGTCCCGGCGGTCCGGCCCGACGACGTGCTGTCCGGACTGTCGCGCACCTCCGGCCTGGTCCTGGCCCAGGCGCCCCTGCTCACCCGGCTCACCCAGGGACCGCTCGACCCCGAGACCGGGGAGATCGGCGACGCGCTGAGATCCGGGCGATAACCCGAACTCGTCGTGCTGTGCGATACTCGCCGTGGTTGATGACCCGTGGTCGGTACGTGAAAGGTGCCGCTACCTGATTCAACCCGACGACGTTCTCGCCGGTCCCTGATCCTGAGGGTCGGCACAGTGGATGAAGGTCGTTGCCGGACCGCGACGCGGCCAGTGGGAGTCGGTGACAGCGACTCACGCCTGTGGCCCTGCGACCGCGGTCGGTGACGTAGCCGCCGTCCAGTGACGCACCTGCGGAGGGTGTCGCCGCCACACGAAGGCTTTGCGCCGTCGATCCTGAGGTCTCGGGTCAGCGGCGTCCTACACCCCCGGACGGTGCGCCGCTCCGGGTCGAGGAGCAGCACCATGGCTGACGACGACAACACCACCCAGACGCCCCCCGCGGACGTTCCCGACACGCCGGTGAAGAAGGCCGCCGCCAAGCGGGCGCCGGCGAAGCGGGCCGCCGCCAAGAAGGCGCCCGCCAAGAAGGCCGCAGCCGCGGCGGTGGACGAGGCTCAGGCCGAGCTGCCGGTCGACCCGCCGGCCAAGAAGGCCGCGAAGAAGGCCCCCGCCGAGAAGCCCGCCAAGAAGGCTCCCGCGGAGAAGCCGGCCAAGAAGGCGGCGGCGAAGAAGACCGCCAAGAAGGCCGCGGCCCCCGCGGCCGAGGCACCCGAGCCCACCCTGGCCCCGAAGCCGGCCGAGCAGGCCCCCGCCGACCCCGCGGCGCCGATGGTGCTGTTCAAGACGCCCGAGACGACGGTCACCACGCGCACCCGCGGCCGTCGTGCCGCCGCCAAGCCGGCCGAAGCGCCCGCCGTGACCGACTCGTCCATCGCGCCCGCGGCCCCCGCCGCGAGCGACGAGACCCCCGCTGACGCAGCGACCGACGCGCCGCCCGCGCGCACCCCGCGCCGGCGTACGGCCAAGAAGGCCGCCTCGCCGTCCGCGCCCGTCGAGGACGACCAGACCACCGAGCCGGCCGAGGCCGACACCACCGGTGGCCCCGACACCGACGGTGACGACTCCGACGACGACCGCGACGGTGAGGGCGGTCCCCGCCGTCGCCGTCGCCGCGGAGGCCGTCGTCGCCGCAAGCCCGGCGACGGCGACGACACCAACAGCAGCGACGACAGCGAGTCGACCGTGGACTCCGGGTCGTCCTCGTCGTCGGCCTCGGCCAAGGACGACGACGGCGACTCCTCCGAGGAGGGCGGCACCCGCCGTCGCCGGCGCCGCAGGCGCGAGGGCGACGACGGTGGCGGCAACGACGACCCGAGCAACACCGTCACCCGCGTGCGCCGGCCCCGCTCCGCCGAGGACGAGATCACCTCGATCCAGGGCTCCACCCGGCTCGAGGCCAAGAAGCAGCGCCGCCGCGAGGGCCGCGAGGCCGGTCGCCGCCGCGCGCCGATCGTCAGCGAGGCCGAGTTCCTGGCCCGCCGCGAGTCGGTCGACCGGGTCATGGTCATCCGCCAGCGCGACGAGCTGACCCAGATCGGCGTGCTCGAGGACAAGGTCCTGGTCGAGCACTACGTCGCCCGCGAGTCCCAGACCTCGCTGATCGGCAACGTCTACCTCGGCCGCGTGCAGAACGTGCTGCCGTCCATGGAGGCCGCCTTCATCGACATCGGCAGGGGCCGCAACGCGGTCCTCTACGCCGGCGAGGTCAACTGGTCGGCGCTCGGCCACAAGGACGGCCAGCCGCGCAAGATCGAGTCGGTGCTCAGCTCCGGACAGTCGATCCTGGTCCAGGTGACCAAGGACCCCATCGGTCACAAGGGCGCCCGGCTGACCAGCCAGGTCAGCCTGGCCGGCCGGTTCCTGGTCTACGTGCCCGACGGCACCACCAGCGGCATCTCCCGCAAGCTCCCCGACACCGAGCGCAACCGGCTCAAGACCCTGCTCAAGGAGATCGTCCCCGACACCGCGGGCGTCATCGTGCGCACCGCCGCCGAAGGGGCCAGCGAGGACGAGCTCACCCGCGACGTCGAGCGTCTCAAGGCCCGCTGGGAGGACATCGACGGCAAGGCCAAGGGCCAGGCCCCGCAGCTGCTCTACGGCGAGCCCGACCTGACCCTGAAGGTCGTGCGCGACCTCTTCACCGAGGACTTCAAGAAGCTGGTCATCCAGGGCGAGGACGCCTGGACCAGCGTGCAGGACTACGTCGCCCACGTCGCCCCGGACCTGCAGGAGCGGGTCCAGCGCTACGAGAGCGACAACGGCCAGGACATCTTCGCCGCCTACCGCGTCGAGGAGCAGATCGCCAAGGGGCTCGACCGCAAGGTCTGGCTGCCCTCCGGCGGCTCGCTGGTCATCGACCGCACCGAGGCGATGACCGTCGTCGACGTCAACACCGGCAAGTTCACCGGCTCGGGGGGCAACCTCGAGGAGACGGTCACCAAGAACAACCTGGAGGCCGCCGAGGAGATCGTGCGCCAGCTGCGGCTGCGCGACATCGGCGGGATCATCGTCGTCGACTTCATCGACATGGTGCTCGAGTCCAACCGTGACCTGGTGCTGCGCCGGATGGTGGAGTGCCTCGGGCGCGACCGCACCCGTCACCAGGTCGCCGAGGTCACCTCGCTCGGCCTGGTCCAGATGACCCGCAAGCGGATCGGTACGGGCCTGCTCGAGGCCTTCAGCGAGAACTGCGAGCACTGCCAGGGCCGCGGCGTGGTCATCCACGAGCAGCCGGTCGCGCCGCGCTCCAGCGACGACGCCCCGCGCTCCTCCGGTGGCGGACGCCGCTCCCGAGGCGGCGGTGGCGGCGGTGGCGGCGGTGGCCGGGGCCGTGGTCAGGACGACCAGGCCCCGAGCACCCCCAAGGTGGTGCCGTCCCCGAAGGACGTCGCCGCGATGGCGAAGCCCGAGAACGCCGCGCCGGTCGACGAAGAGGAGGCCTTCGAGCCTCTCGAGTCCGTCGAGCCCGTCGAGGCGCTCGAGCCCGCCGCGGAGGAGGTCGCCCCGGACGTCACGCCCGAGGTCACTCCGGAACCCACCCCGGACGTCACCGCGGCCGAGCCCGAGGCGCCCAAGGTCGTCAAGCGGACCCGACGCACCACCCGCTCCACGGCCACGATCAGCACCACCCCGGCCGAGATGCCGGTCGTGGTGCCCGCTGCCGCCCCGGCCCCGGCCGAGGCAGTGGCCGAGGTGGTGGCCGAGGTGGTGGCCGTGACCGCCCCCGAGCCGCCCAAGGTGGTGACCCGCACCCGCGGTCGCCGTACCCCGTCCAGAGATCCTGAGACCAGCACGCCTGAGACCGGCACGGACGAGGCCGACGCAGACGCGTCGGGCTCGGTCGTGGGGCACGTCCCGGTGAAGAAGAGGGGCGCCCGCAAGCGCTGACGGGGGCGCCGCCCGCTCACGTTTTGCGGTGGGGGCGGCGCGTCCGTACTATTGACCCTCGGTGCGCTCACGCGTGCCCACTCTGTCCCAAAGCTTCTACGGCATCCCTCCACCCACGGGTGGGCGAGGCATGCCGCAGCTCCCAGCGTGTTCAGCAAGACCGACGAAGGAGACCGCGGTGTACGCGATCGTGCGCGCAGGCGCCACTCAGCAGAAGGTCGCCGTGGGCGACGTCATCGAGATCGACAAGGTGACGACCGGCGTAGGCGAGTCGGTGACCCTTCCGGTGGTGCTCGTGGTCGACGGCGAGACCGTGACCTCGACCGGCCTGGACAAGGCGTCGGTGACCGTCGAGGTCCTCGGCGCCACCAAGGGCCCCAAGATCATCATCCAGAAGTACAAGAACAAGACCGGTTACAAGAAGCGCCAGGGTCACCGCCAGAAGTACACCCAGGTCAAGGTCACCGACATCTCCCTCTGAGCCCGGGCTCGAGACACACGAAGGACTGACACATGGCACACAAGAAGGGCGCCGCGTCCACCAAGAACGGTCGCGACTCAAACTCCCAGCGCCTCGGCGTGAAGCGCTTCGGCGGCCAGGAGGTCAACGCCGGCGAGATCATCGTGCGTCAGCGTGGCACCCACTTCCACCCGGGCAGCGGCGTCGGCCGCGGCGGCGACGACACCCTCTTCGCGCTGGTCGCGGGTGCGGTGGAGTTCGGCCGCAAGCGCGGCCGCAAGGTCGTCAACATCGTCCCGGGCGAGTGACCTGACGCTCGCTCGTTTCTCTCTTCGCGCTTGGGCGTCCCTGATCTCGGGGTCGCCCTTTCGCTATTTTCGACCAGTTCTGACCAGTTCCGACCAGCACGACAACAGATTGGCGGTGAAACCATGGCAGTCCCTACCTTCGTCGACCGGGTGTCGCTCCACGTGAGCGCGGGTCGCGGCGGCAACGGCGTTGCCTCGGTCCACCGTGAGAAGTTCAAGCCCCTCGGTGGCCCCGACGGCGGCAACGGCGGGCCCGGCGGGTCCGTGATCCTGCGCGTCGACCCGGACGTCACGACGTTGATCGAGTACCACCACAGTCCCAAGCGCACCGCCGAGTCCGGCGGCCACGGGGCCGGCGCCCACCGCAACGGCGGCCACGGCTCCGACCTGGTGCTGCCCGTGCCCGACGGCACCGTCGTCACCGACGGCACCGGTGAGGTCCTGGCCGACCTGACCGGCCCCGGCACGGAGCTCGTGATCGCCCAGGGCGGCCGCGGTGGCCTCGGCAACGCCGCGCTGGCCAGCTCCAAGCGCAAGGCCCCCGGCTTCGCCCTCCTCGGCGAGCCCGGTGACGAGCTCGACATCCGCCTCGAGCTCAAGATCGTCGCCGACATCGGCCTGGTCGGCTTCCCGAGCGCCGGCAAGTCCAGCCTGATCGCCGCGATCTCGCGGGCGCGGCCCAAGATCGCCGACTACCCGTTCACGACGCTCGTGCCCAACCTCGGCGTCGTTACCGCCGGCGAGACGACGTTCACCGTCGCCGACGTACCCGGCCTGATCGAGGGCGCCAGCGAGGGCCGCGGCCTCGGCCACGACTTCCTGCGCCACATCGAGCGCTGCGCCGCGCTGGTCCACGTCGTCGACACCGCGACCATGGAGCCCGGGCGCAACCCGGTCGACGACCTCGAGGTCATGGAGAACGAGCTCTCCCGCTACGGCGGTCTCGAGGACCGTCCCCGGCTGGTCGCCCTCAACAAGATCGACGTACCCGACGGCCGCGACCTCAGCGACATCGTGATCGACGACCTGCGCGCCCAGGGGCTGCGGGTCTTCCCCGTGTCCGCCGCCAGCGGTGAGGGCATGCGCGAGCTGACCTTCGCCATGGCCGAGATCGTGCGCGCCGCGCGTGCCGAGCGAGAGGTGGTCGAGGCCCAGCGGATCGTGCTGCGTCCGCCGAGCGCCGACGGCGGCGACGGCTTCACCGTCACCGAGACCCCCGACGGCTGGCGGGTCCAGGGCACCAAGCCCGAGCGCTGGGTGCGCCAGACCGACTTCAGCAACGACGAGGCCGTGGGCTTCCTGGCCGACCGCCTCAACCGGCTCGGCGTCGAGACCAAGCTGCTGCGGATGGGCGCCGAGGAGGGCGACGTCGTCATCATCGGCCACGTCGACAACTCGGTCGTCTTCGACTTCAAGCCCGGAATCGACGCCGGTGCTGAGAACCTCGCCCGCCGTGGCGAGGACGAGCGCTTCGAGGAGAAGCGCCCCGCCCACGGTCGCCGGCGGGCGATCCAGGAGGCGATGCCCGAGCGCAGCGAGACCGAGACCCGCGCCGACGTGGCGCGCCGCCTCGACAAGCCGGAGAAGTTCGGGCCCAAGGCCTACACGATCGGCTCGCGCGACGACCCCGACTGGTCTGAGAGCGACCCCGACGCATGACCGCCGGCCTGCGGCTCGGGGTCACCG
>JBAZRQ010000021.1:0-11176 GCA_041662925.1 Nocardioides sp.
CCGGCCGGCTCGACCACCATGCCCTGCCGGGCGAGCCGCTCGAGGACCTTGTCGGCGTAGAGCAGCGCGGGCAGCGTCGGCGGCAGACCGTCCGTGACCTCGGTGCGCGCCTTCTCGGTCGCCTTGATCGCCTCCCACGCGTCGTTGACGGCGGCCGCGTCACCGGTGTTGAGCGTGTCGCCGAACACGTGGGGGTTGCGCCGCACCATCTTCTCGGTGATGCCGCGTGCGACGTCGTCGAGCGTGAACGCGCCGGACTCCTCCGCGATCACGGCGTGGAAGTAGACCTGGAGCAGCAGGTCGCCGAGCTCCTCACGCAGGTGCTCGAGGTCGCCGGTGTCGATCGCCTCGATCGTCTCGTGCGTCTCCTCGAGCAGGTAGCGCGCGAGCGAGCGGTGGGTCTGTTCGGCCTTCCACGGGCACTCCGCGCGCAGCCGCCGCATCACCGCCAGGAACTCGAGCAGCGGCTCACCCACCGGCAGCGGGTCGGGCACGGCTCAGCCGCAGCGCTGGGACGCCGGGAGGTTCTTGGCGTAGGCGGGGTCGGGCTCGGGAGCCTGGCCGGCCTTGGCGGCCTTGGCGACCGGGTAGGACAGCTGCGTGTCGGCGGCGACGAGGCTGCCGTCCTCGAGGGTGACGCCGTACTCCGGGTTGAACTCGATGTCGTGGGTGTCGAGCCACTCGTTGAACGCCTCGACCCCGCGCTGCCCGGCCTCCTCGTTGGTGGGCTCGCCGGCGCCCTCCTCGGCCAGCAGCTGCGTACCGACGGCGAGCTGGACGGAGGCGACGTACGCCGACGAGGACTCGATCTCGAGCACGGCCTCGCGCTGCTCGTCGGGGAGCTCGGTGATCTGGGCCTCGATCTCGGAGACGCTGCGCTCGTAGTCGTTGGTGGGCTCGACGCCGTAGTCGTCGGCCAGCTGCTCGGCGGCCAGGACCAGCGCGAGCTGGCCGGCGAAGGCGCCGCGGAGGTAGCTGAGCGGCACCGCCGAGCCGTCGGCAGCGAGCTGCTCCTCGAGGGCGCCGCAGTAGTCGCCGACGATCTCGTCGACCCGGTCGGTGGTCACCGTGCGGTCGTCGACCTGCGCGGCCACGCCGGGCTGGAAGCTGGTGCCGGTCACGCCGCAGCCGGTCAGGACCACGGTGAGGGCGGCGGTGGTGACCGCGGCCAGGCGGGCTCGACGACTGGTGCTCACGCGTTCTCCTAGGGTCAGGTCTCGGGGTCGATCACACTGTCGATCACCCCGCGTGCCCATTCAAGCAGGGCGACGCCGGTGAGCGGACGGCCGGTCGCGCCGGGCGTGCCCGGCCGCGGCACCAGGATCGTGTCGACGGTGGTCTTGACGATCGACTTCGGGTAGAGGCGCTGCAGGCGCAGCACCCGCGACTCCGGCAGGCTGACCGGCGCGAACCGGACGTTCTTCCCGGCGATGGTGGCCTCGGTGATGCCGGCGCGGCGGGCGCGGGCCCGGAACCGGGCGACGAGCAGCAGCGCCTCGACCTCCTGCGGCGGCTCGCCGTACCGGTCGAGCATCTCCTCACGGATCAGGTCGACGTCGTCGTCGGCGCGCACCTCGGCCAGCCGCTTGTACATCTCCAGGCGCAGCCGCTCGCTCGACACGTAGTCGTGGGGCAGGTGGGCGTCGACGGGGAGCTCGATGCGGACCTCCCGCAGGTCCTCATCGCTCGGGCCGTCGCCGCGGAACTCGCTGACGGCCTCGCCGACGAGGCGCACGTAGAGGTCGAAGCCCACGTCGGCGATGTGGCCCGACTGCTCGCCGCCGAGCAGGTTGCCGGCACCGCGGATCTCGAGGTCCTTCATGGCGATCGCCATGCCGCCGCCGAGGTCGGAGTGCTGGGCCAGCGTGGCCAGTCGCTCGTGGGCGGTCTCGGTCAGCGGCTTCTCGGCCGGGTAGAGGAAGTAGGCGTAGGCCCGCTCGCGGCTGCGGCCGACGCGGCCGCGCAGCTGGTGGAGCTGGCTGAGCCCCAGGGTGTCGGCCCGCTCGATGATCATCGTGTTGGCGTTGGAGACGTCGAGACCCGACTCGACGATCGTGGTGCAGACGAGCACGTCGAAGGACTTCTCCCAGAAGTCCAGCATCACCTGCTCGAGCTGGTGCTCCCCCATCTGGCCGTGGGCGACGGCGACCCGCGCCTCCGGTACCAGCTCGCGGAGCTTCGCTGCCGCCTTCTCGATCGACGTGACCCGGTTGTGGATGTAGAAGACCTGGCCCTCGCGCAGCAGCTCACGGCGTACGGCGGCCACGACCTGGCGGTCCTCGTAGGCGCCGACGTAGGTGAGCACCGGGTGCCGTTCCTCGGGCGGGGTGGTGATCGTGGACATCTCGCGGATGCCGGTGATCGCCATCTCGAGCGTGCGCGGGATCGGGGTCGCGCTCATGCTCAGCACGTCGACCGACGTGCGCAGCCGCTTCATCTGCTCCTTGTGCTCGACGCCGAAGCGCTGCTCCTCGTCGACGATGATCAGGCCGAGGTCCTTGACCCGGATGTCGGGGTTGAGCAGGCGGTGGGTGCCGACCACGATGTCGACGCTGCCCTCGGCGAGGCCGGCCATGACCTCCTTGGCCTCCTTGTCGGTCTGGAACCGGCTGAGTCCCTTGACCACGACCGGGAAGCCGCTCATCCGCTCGGAGAACGTGCTCAGGTGCTGGGTGACGAGCAGCGTGGTGGGCACGAGCACGGCCACCTGCTTGCCGTCCTGGACCGCCTTGAACGCCGCGCGCACCGCGATCTCGGTCTTGCCGTAGCCGACGTCGCCGCAGACCAACCGGTCCATCGGGACCGTCTGGCGCATGTCGGACTTGACCTCGTCGACCGTGGTGAGCTGGTCGGCGGTCTCGGTGAAGGGGAAGGCGTCCTCGAGCTCGCGCTGCCACGGGGTGTCCGGCCCGAACGCGAAGCCCTTGGTGGCCTGGCGGGCGGCGTAGAGCTTGATCAGCTCGGCCGCGATCTCGCGCACCGCCTTGCGGGCGCGGCCCTTGCGCTTGGCCCAGTCGCCGCCGCCGAGCCGGTCGAGGCTCGGCTGCTCGCCGCCGACGTAGCGGGTCACCTGGTCGAGTGCGTCGGCCGGCACGTAGAGCCGGTCCGGTGGACCGCCGCGTTTGCTGGCGCCGTACTCGAGGACGAGGTACTCGCGCGTCGCTCCCCCGACCACGCGCTGCTTCATCTCGACGAAGCGGCCCACGCCGTGCTGCTCGTGGACGACGTAGTCGCCGGCGCTCAGCTCGAGCGGGTCGATCTGCTTCTTGCGACGCGCGGGCATCTTGCGCATGTCGCGGGTGCTGGACTTCTGGCCGCTGATGTCCTCACCGGTGAGCAGCGCCAGCCGGTTGGTGTCGTCGACGAAGCCGTGCTGGATGGCGCCGCAGGTGACCGAGACGACCTGCGGGTCGAGGTCGGTGAGGTCGTCGACGAGGCGGGCCGGTACGTCGCGCTCGCCGAGCGCCTCGACCATCCGCTGCGCCGGGCCGTGGCCGAGGTGGACGACGACCGGTCGGTAGCCGTCGGCCCGCCAGCGCTCCAGGTCGGCGATGGCGCGCTCCACGTCGCCGCGGTAGGCGTCGACCGGGTGGGCGGGCAGGGCCCGGCTGGGGATCCCGGTGTCGTCGAGTCCCGTCTCGTCGAGCCCGAACGGGCTCATCGTCCACCAGGGCAGGTCGAGCTCGAGGCTGCGCAGGCGGACGTCGGCGATCGCCTTGTAGGACGCGGCCCCGAGGTCGATCGGCGCGGTGCCGCCGCTCGCGGCGACCGCCCAGCTGGCACCGAGGAACTCCTCGCTGGTCGCGACCAGGTCGTGGGCGCGGCTGCGGGCCCGCTCCGGGTCGAGCACCAGCACGTGGGTGTCGGCGGGCATCAGCTCGACGAGCAGCTCCATCTCGTCGACGAGCACCGGCGCCAGGGACTCCATGCCCTCGACCGCGATGCCGGCGGCGATCTTGTCGGTCAGCTCGAGGAGCTGCGGGTGGGCCTGGCCGAGCTCGGCCGCGCGGCGTCGTACGTCGTCGGTGAGCAGCAGCTCACGGCACGGGGGCGCCCAGAGCCGCTCCATCTTGTCGAGGGTGCGCTGGTCGGCGACCGAGAACGAGCGGATCTCCTCGACGTCGTCGCCCCAGAACTCCACGCGCAGCGGGTGTTCCTCGGTCGGCGGGAACACGTCGACGATGCCCCCGCGCACCGCGAACTCGCCGCGCCGCTCCACCAGGTCGACGCGGGAGTAGGCCGCGTCGGCCAGGCGTCGTACGACGTCGTCGAGGGTGACCGTGTCGCCCGGGACCAGCTCGACGGGCTCGAGGTCGCCGAGCCCCTTGACCTGCGGCTGCAGGATCGAGCGGACCGGCGCCACCACCACCTGCAACGGGCCGTTGGAGGCATCGGTGCCGGGGTGGCGCAGCCGGCGCAGGATCGCGAGCCGCTTGCCGACGGTGTCGCTGCGCGGGCTGAGCCGCTCGTGGGGCAGCGTCTCCCAGCTCGGGTAGTAGCCGACGGTGTCGGGGTCGAGGAGGTCACCGAGCGCGGCGACCAGGTCCTCCGCCTCACGGGAGGTGGCAGTGACCGCCAGGACGGTCCGGCCGGTGCGCACCAGCCCGGCCACGACGAACGGGCGCAGCGCCTGCGGCCCGGTGAGGTCGAGCGCCCGCACGCGCCCGTCGCGGGCGTCGTCCAGGACGCCGCTCAGGGTGGGGTCGGCAAGGACGGCGTCGGCGAGGCCGGCGAGTGGCCCGACGAATGACACGGGTGCTCCTGAGGGGGGTGACAACACAGCAGCCCCCAGTCACGAAATTGACGGGGGGTGAGGGCCGTCAGTCTACGCGGAGGGGTCCGACACCCGGCCCACGAAGAGGGGCGTCGCGTGCTCGACGTCGTGGATGACGAAGAGGAAGGGCCGGTCGACCACGACGGGCGTGAGCTGGGGCGCCGACGTCTCTCCGATGACGACGGCGGTCGCGGCCGCGGCCTCGGTGCCCTCCTCGTCGACGGCGATGAACGCCTGGTGCAGCACTGCTGCGATGTAGAGGTCCGCCTCGCTCGTCATCGCCGAGAAGTCGGCCCGGCCGGCCTCGAACGGCAGGGTCATCCCGAGTGCCATCAGGGCTTCGGCCAGCGGCGCCTCGGTGCGGAAGGTCCACCTCGGCAGCACCAGGCCGACCTGCTCCGGCCTCGGCGACCCCAGGATCTCCGGAAGCCCACCCGAGACGACCTGCGCCTCGACGTCGGCGAGCCGCCCCGCGTCCGGCAGTACGACGGTCATGGCGACGCGGCCGCCGGCGTACGGCAGCGGGACCGCCTGCCAGCCGTCGCCCCTGCCCAGCGCCACCGGCCCGTCGGTCGGGCGCATCATCGGCACGGTGACCGTGCTGCCGTCCTCGAGGTGGAACGGGCCGTCCTCGGTGAGGTCCTTCTCGAACGGTCGCTCCCAGGGGGCCTTGAGGTAGATCGCGTTGACCAGCACCAGCCGGGTCATCGTGTCGAGGACCCCGGGCGGGATGATCTCCTCGATCCGGTCGCGGGTGCGCTCGGCGGTCCACTCGTTGATCGCTTCACGAGCCGCCTCGGTGGCCCCGATGTAGTCGACGGTGCGCATGCCGGCGCCGTACTCCCGGGCGAGAGTGTCGAGGAACGGCTGCTCGAAGGTCATGGTCCTCTCGCCGAACAGCGCGTTGGCCGCGTCGAGCGCGATCTCCGCCTTGGTGCCGTCGGCGCGTTCCTGCGGCCCGGCCAGCGACTCGATGTGGACGGTGAGGGCGTTGAGCCCCTCGTTGAGCTCGTCGGCGTCGGCGGCCAGCACGTCGAGCATCTGGGTGCGGGTCTCGCCGACGGCGCCGTTCTGGGTCATCGCCAGCGCGACCGCCACCGAGTAGGGCGACAGCGCGAGGTTGCCGGGCGTGGTGGCGAGCCGGCCGTAGAGGCCGGCGCCCAGCGAGTGCACCGACGCGGCCCCCGTCGGGACGGCGGCGGCCGACGCCTCGGCGCGTGTCACGTCGGAGGAGACCAGCCCCAGCTCCGTGTCGCCGCCCGGGGACGGCGGGGTCGGCTTGCCGGGTTCGTCGCCGCAGGCGGCCAGCAGGGGCGCCGCCCCGACGGCGAGTGCGGAGAGGGAGAGGACGCGGAGCAGGGCGCGACGATCGAGCATGACAGTGGGACGCACGCCGTACCCGACTGGTTCCTCAGGCCTCGGACCGCAGGATGCAGAACTCGTTGCCCTCCGGGTCGGCGAGGGTGACCCAGCCGGTCCCGGGCCCGTACTTGCCGCGATGGTCACCGACGACGGTCGCACCCAGGGAGAGCAGCCACTCGAGCTCCGCGTCGCGGGACGCGCTGCGGGGCCGGATGTCGAAGTGAACCCGGTTCTTGCCCGACTTGGCATCGGGCACCTCGATGAACAGCACGTGGTGCCTGGTCTCGGGGTCGAGGATCATGCACTCCTCGTGGCCCGGCAGGTTGGGGTCACCGTCCACGTCGACGTAGCCGAGCACCTGCTTCCACCACTCCGAGAGCTCGTAGGCGTTGGCGCAGTCGACCGTCGTGTGCGAGATCAGGGACGTCATGGCCGCCACTCTCTCCCCGCCGCCAGCCACCCGGCAACGCGTTATCGCTCTGAGTGTGTGCCGGGAGTACGAGCGCAGCGAGTACTCCAAATGGAACGACGAAGTCGTTCCACGGTCAGCCGAAACGGCCGTTGACATAGTCCGAGGTGCGCTGGTCGCGCGGGTTCTGGAACATGGTCGGGGTGTCGCCGTGCTCGACGATTACACCGGGGGTGCCCTGCGAGGCGAGGAAGAAGGCGCACTTGCTGGAGACGCGGGCGGCCTGCTGCATGTTGTGGGTCACGATCACGATGGTCACCTCGCGGGCGAGCTCGAGCATCGTCTCCTCGATCACCCGGGTCGACGTGGGGTCGAGGGCCGAGCAGGGCTCGTCCATCAGCAGCACCCGCGGCTTGATCGCCAGCGACCGCGCGATGCACAGACGTTGCTGCTGACCGCCGGACAGGCTGCCGCCGGGGGCGTCGAGCCGGTCCTTGACCTCGTTCCAGAGCCCGCCCTTGGTCAGGCAGGACTCGACGAGCTGCTCCTTGGCGCTGCGTGACGCCTTGGTACCGGTGAGCTTGAGGCCGGCCAGCACGTTCTCCCGGATCGACATCGCGGGGAACGGGTTGGGCTTCTGGAAGACCATCCCGATCGCGCGGCGGGCGTCGATGAGGCGCTTGGACGGGTCGTAGATGTCCTCCCCGTCGAGCAGCACCTCGCCGGCGAGCTGGGCCGAGGGCACCAGCTCGTGCATCCGGTTGAGGATGCGCAGGAACGTGGACTTGCCGCAGCCGGAGGGACCGATCAGGGCCGTGATCGCCCCGGACTCCATGCTGAGCGAGACCCGGTCGAGCACCTTGTGCGTGCCGAACCAGGCGGTGACCTCGCGGGCCTCGATCTCGGCGAGGCGCGCCGGCGGGGCCGCCGGGACAGCGGGCAGGAGGGCGGTGGAGTCGGCTGCGTTCATCGTGGTTCTCTCAGGTGAGGGGCCGCGCCCGGGTGACCGTCGTACGACGGCCACCCGGACGCAGGGTGGGACTAGCTGAGCTGCTTGACCGTGAACGCCTTGGTCGAGCCGACGGCCACGCCGTTGCCGCCCCAGACGATCTTGAGCTTGTTCAGACCGGCCTTGAGCTTGGGCAGGGTGATCGTGGCCTTGCCGCCGACGAGCGGCTTGGACGCGATCGTCTTGGTGCCCTTCAGGATCTTGACCGTGCCGGAGGCCTTCGCCGAGATGCCGGCGAGGACGACCGTGACCGTGCCCTTGACGCGCTTGCCCGCCTTGACCGAGGCCGGGAAGCTCTCCGAGATCGTCGAGGAGGTCTTGACGGTGCCCGTGCCGGTGTCCTCCGACGGGTCGAAGAACGACTCGGCGGCGGGCGTGAAGACGGCACGGTAGGTGTGCGCACCCGGGGCGACGTTGCTCACCGTGGCGATGGCCTGGCCCGACGTGAGCGGCACGTTGGCCGCCAGCGGGGTCTCACCGTCGAAGAACGACACGGTGCCCTGGGGCGAGGTGCTGCCGGTGACGACCGCCGCGAGGCGCGCCGTACGGGCCGACGGGCTGGAGACGGTCAGGGTGGTCGTGGTGACGACCCGCTCGTTGAGCGTGAAGTTGCTGGTCGCGCTCTGGGTGGGCGAGCCGCAGACGCCACCGAAGTCGGACGTGGCGAGCTGCTTGAAGCCGGACTCCTCGATCAACGGGCGCGCCGCGATGGAGCAGAAGTATCCGTCTTCGCCCAGGGCAGCCTGGATGTCGGTACGGCCCACGTCGACACCGCGCACGACGTTGTAGAGCGCGCGGTCGGCGCGCCAGCCGGTCTCGAGACGCAGCGTCGGGCCCAGGAGGCCGGCGCGGCCCTCAGAGAAGGGCGCGACCGCGTTGGGGTTGTTCTTGATGTCGGTGTCGTCGTGCTCCTGCACCTCGGCGACCGAGCCGGCGAGGGTGACATCCACACCGCCGTTCATCGTCTTGAGCTGGGAGACGAAGAAGCTGCGAGTGCCCGAGCCCGCCTGCGGGATCTTCGGGGCGATCGTCCCGGCCGTGCCACCGACCTGGTTCCAGTTGGTGACGTTGCCCTTGTAGATGTCGACGATCTGCGCCGGCGTCAGGTTGGCCGGGGCGTTCGACGGCACCGACTTGGACACGGCCATCACGAGGGTGTCGAGGGCGAAGGGGAACGACTGCAGCCCGGCCGCCGTCTCCGTCCCGTTCTGCGCCGAGGACGAGCGCGCGAAGTCGATGTCGGTGTTGTTCGCGGCGCCGTGGAGCAGCGCCTTGCCGGCACCCGAGCCGTTGGGCCGGTTGATGGCGCCGCCCGGCAGGGTGATCGTTCCGCCACCGAAGGCGGCGAAGGTGGCGATCCGGAATGCGGGCGCCGGGGTGGCGTTCCAACCCTCCGCGAGGAGCTTCAGCGTGTGCTGGCTGGTGTCGGAGCCGACCGTGATCAGGTCACCGGCAACGGGGACGAACGTGGTGTCGTCCGGCTCGACGGCGGCCGAGGCCGAGCCGGCGGTCAGGGCGAGCGCCGACGCGGTCACCGCTGCGGTGACCGTGGCGGCGAGCAGCTTGCGTGCGTACATCGTGTGTATCTCCTCGATTGTGGCCGCGGACGCGACCGGGGTTGACGTGGCGAGTCTTGGTGCCGGGCACCCGCCCCGAGGCGGGCTTCGTGCGTCGTTCGCTTACTCGTCGTGCGTTCTTCAGATGACGTTCGGCAGCAGCCGCATCACCACATCCGTCGTCGCCCACGACAGGGCGATCGCAACCGGGCTGGCGACCACCCACACGAGCGGTGTGGACCAGCGTTGGCGGGCAGCGACGACCCCGAGGGTCAGCGCCAGCAGGAGGGTGAGGTCGAGGGCGAGCAGCGGCAGCGCACCGTCGTCGGTGGCCAGCGGCTTCTCCGAGTCGGGTACGACGGCGGGCCGGCCGCTCGGCGCGGCGAACCCCTCGTCGGCGTCGGCGTCCACGTAGAGCACCGAGTCCGGGGCGAGACTCGCGAAGCGCCCGGCGCCCTCGGCCGTCACCAGGGTAAGCCGGGCAGCGCCCTCGGCCAGCGGCTGCGGCAGCGGGTCCCCGGGCCGTCGTACCCCCAGCACGGTGAACGCCTGGGTGCCCTGCGCCGACACGACGGTGATGATGTCGCCCTCGACCAGCTCGCCCAGGTCACCGAACGGGCCGCCGTACGTCGTGGCGCGGCCCATCACCACGGAGGTCCCCACCTGGCCGGGGAGCACGGTGTTGCGCAGGTGTCCGGGGCCGGTCAGCGTGTCACCGGAGGCGGTGCCCTCCACGACCACCTCGTCGAGGCCGATCCGCGTGCTCGTCATCAGGGCGACCGGGTCACCGACAGGCACCACCGGCCCGATCGGCGCCGTCGCGCTGGCCAGCTGGGTCCGGAGCTCGTCGTAGAGCAGGTTCTGGCTGCGGTCGTAGGACAGGCCGCCGAGCAGCAGCAGCTGGGCGGCGACCCACAGGCAGACGATCGAGAGCATGGTCAGCGACGACGAGAGCGCGATCGCCGTGTCGTCGGCGGGCCGCGGCGGGCGGGCCGGCCGGGGTGCGCGAGGGGGTCGAGGCGCCCGCGCAGCGCGGGGCGTGCGCTGGGCGCGGCTCTCTCGCTTCACGGCCTCGTCCGGGAGGGTCGTCGTCACGGTCGCCGCCGGGGCGGCTGGACGAAGAAGCGCAGCCCGCTGGCCAGCGCGATGCCGAGCAGTCCGACGATGAGCAGCGTCGGCAGCAGACCGCCCGCCATCGACGAGGTCAGCGCCGTGGTCGCCGGCATCGCCACCGGCTCCGCAGGAGCCGTCGAGGTCGGCGGCGCCGACGGCGAGGCGGTCATCGACGGCTCGCCGCCACCCGGGGGCGGGGCGACCGCGCCACCGCCGGGCGGTGTGCCACCGCTGCCGCCCGGGGTGCTGGACGGCTCATCGGTCGGCTCGGGGTCGGCCTCGGGTGCCGGCGTCTGCTTCTCGACGGCGTCAGCGACCTCCTGGGCCGCGACGTAGAGCTTCTTGGTCGCACCACTGTCGCGGATCGGCAGGAAGCCCCCGGGCAGCTCGCCGTTGCCGGTGCCGACCTTCTGTCCCTCGGTCGTGGACACCCTGATGAACTGGGCGACCTTGGCGGCCTCTTCGGAGGCCAGGTTGCGCAGCCGGGCAGCCGTGTAGACGACCATAGCGCCGGGGTAGGCCCGGGCAGAGCGCTTGACGTCGGCCTGGTCTAGCACGAACGGCTGGAAGCGCTTGGCCTGCTCGCTCAAGGCGATCGCAGCCGCGATCGACCCGTCGTCAGGAGCGACGTACTTGTTCGGTTTCGTCTCCAGGGCCGCGGAGCGCAGCCCGTAGCGGTCCGCGTCTCCGAGGCTGACGATGCCCAGCATGAAGCGCGACCCGAAGGACTGCCGATCAACCCGTCCGAGCTTGTAGGTACTGGTGGACAGGTCGAACTCGCACCGGGTCTGCACGTTGGGCCACGCGTCGAGCAGCGCCTCGGCGATCTTGCGCAGCGTGGTCACCGGGGACGCGAGCTGGGTGAAGTAGACGTCCGGGTTCTCCTGGCGGCACGTGTTCTCGGTCTCGGGGACGTAGGAGTCGAGCAGCGGCCAGGTCGAGGTGGGCAGGCC
>JBAZRQ010000022.1:0-11090 GCA_041662925.1 Nocardioides sp.
CGAGGTCTCGGAGTTCTCCCGCCAGATCAAGCTGCTGGCCAAGGAGCTGGAGCTCCCGATCATCGCGCTGTCACAGCTCAACCGTGGCCCCGAGCAGCGCAGCGACAAGCGCCCGATGATGAGCGACCTTCGCGAATCGGGGTCTTTGGAGCAGGATGCCGACATGGTGATCCTGCTGCACCGCGACGACGCCTACGAGAAGGAGTCGACCCGTCCCGGCGAGGCCGACCTGATCGTCGCCAAGCACCGCAACGGCGCCACCCGCGACATCACCGTGGCCTTCCAGGGTCACTACTCCCGCTTCGTCGACATGGCCCACTGACCGCTGGTTTTCGGACGGATCTCCGCGCCGGCCGGTTCGGGTCAGGGGTGGAGGGCCGGCCCGAGCCACCGGCCGATCAGCGCGCGCAGGTCGTCGTCGGAGCGGGGTGGGTCCGAGGGGTACTGCAGGAACGAGACGAACAGCCGCATCAGGATCTCGGCCAGGCCCTCGAGATCGGCCTCTCCGACGCCGATCTCCGACCAGTCGACCGGGACGCGTCTGAGGATGTCTGCGCCCACCGACAGGGCCATCGACGAGGTGACCCCCCGGCTGAAGATGTCGGTCTCACCGGCCTGGAAGAGCAGCCCGATGTAGGGCTCGTGCGGGATGGCTCGGACGGCGAACACGACCGACTCGATCGCGGCCTCGGCCGGTGCGGTGGTGGTGGCGAGGTGGGCCTGCATCCGTTCGATGAAGTCCTCGAGACCAGCCTGGGCGACGGCGCCCAGAAGCTCGGCGAGGCTGGGGTAGTAGCGGTAGACCGTCTGCCGCGTCACCCCGAGCTCGGCGGCGACGTCGGACAGCGTCGTCTTGACGGGACCGAACTGCTCGACGCAGGACATCGTGGCCGCGATGATCCGGTGCCGGGCGTCCTCCTCGGTACGAGGGGGGTTCCCTTGCCAGCCATGGTGTCCCACGTGTCTTCTCTTCCCTAGGCAGCGGGTGCCGCGTCGCGGCGTCGTCGACCGGTATACAACGCGGCCAGGGCCGCCGCCGCACCGAGGTAGCACGCGACCGTGTAGAGCCCGCTCCCCACCGGCGTGCCCGCACTCGTGACACCGTCCGTGGCCTCGAGGAACGCGGGCAGCGCACCTATCCAGGCCACGGTCATGCCGGCCAGGTAGATCGCGGGATAGAAGCGAGCGAACGGCGTCATGGGCTCGATCTCGTAGGAGCCGCGGCGCTGCACGTGGGTGGTCAGGATCCACGCGCCCGCCAGCCAGACGAGGCCCAGCTCGACCCCGAGCACCCAGGCCTGCGCCGTCACGTTGGGGGTCGCGCCCCCGAAGATCCCCGAGGGAATGCCGAACAGCCCCATCGCCAAGGGGGTCAGCGCGCCGGCCAGGGCGATCCGCCAGGTCAGGGACCAGCCGCCGTGGGGGCCGCCGCCCGCGGCTCGTGACCCGGCCAGCTTGAGCACCAGGTAGGTGAGCGCGCCGAAGGAGACCGAGGCGAACAGGAACATGCTGTTCATCGGCACCGATGCCAGGGCGGGGTGGTTGACCTCGTCGTTGTCGTAGTTCCACGCCCACCACTTCAGCTGTGGCCCGACCTGGTCGAAGATCTCGTAGAACACCTGGCAGACGAAGGCGACCGCGACCGACCCCACCAGGGCACCGCGGTAGCGGAAGATCCCGAGCACCCGCACCAGCTCGTAGGCCAGCTGGCTGAGCGCCGGGTAGAACGCCACGATGTAGAGCGGCAGCCGGTCCCACATGAACTGCACGGTGAACACGTTGTGCGCGAAGATGAAGCCGTAGATCTTGTCCAGGCTGAACCACTCAGGGAAGTACAGAGGCGGTTCGGTCACGAACAGGTAGACCAGCGACGCGCACCACAACGCCAGGTTGACCGGATCGCCGGCACGCAGTCGTCGTACGGCGTGCACGAGCGCGAAGACCGCGCCGCCGATGACGACCGCCTCGAGCACCGGCATCGTCCAATGGGCCAGGTCGAACGGGTTGCGCACCGAGACGACCGTGCTGACGTCGTGGCAGTCGAACCCCAGGGCACGGGTGACCTGCTCGGCGGCCGGGTTGCAGCTGCCGCTCATCGCGCTCGGCCCGTGACAGCGTCGGTGGCCGGGCTCTCGAGGGCTGCTGCCCCGGGGGTCCAGTCCGTCGCAGGGGGGTCCAGCTGCGCGTCGAACCCGAACGGCACCTTGGTGCGGCCCAGTGCGGAGCGGACCCGGTAGCGGAGCAGGCCGGCGAGGACGCGGGGACTCCGCATCATGTCGCCCAGGGACTCGTCGAGGTTGAAGACACGTGCGAAGTGCTCATCGATGACCTCGTCTTCGCGCGCGGCGCCGGTGATCAGGTTGAAGGCCGGCCAGGTCATCGCTGCGAGGATCCGGCGCCGCCACGCCGGGAGAGTCTCGGTGCCGGTGGCACAGTCGTAGCCCCGGTCGCGAGCCATCGCCATGCTCCACGGCACCTTGAGCGCCTTGCGCTGCTCGGCCAGGAAGCCCTGGAAGAACCCCTGGTCCAAGGCCGTGGCCGACTCCAGCCGGGCCCGCAGCAGGAGCGCCGAGCCGGCGGCCGAGCTGATGCCCTGGGCATAGAACGGGTTGAACGCGCAGATGGCGTCGCCGATGAACACGATGCCCGACGGCGCGGAGGGAAGGCGGTCGTACCGGCGCCACTTGTTGCCGGTCGAGCGGGTCAGGTGCACCTCGGAGAGAGGCTCGCAGCGGGCCATCGCCGCACCGAACAACGGCGTCCGTACGCGCTCTGCCGCGGCCACGAAGTCCTCAGGGGTGCGGGGCATCTCGATGCCCCACGACCCCATGCACGCGAGCGCACGGTTGTCCTCGACGGGGAAGAAGTTGACGAGGAAGTCGTGCTCCGCGGGGTGCTCGTCCTTGTCCTGGGTGGGCATGACCACCAGGTGCTGCCACCACCAGGACTCCGGCCGGTCCTCGGGTGCCGGCAGGTCGTACCAGCGAGACGTGTAGGTCACCTTGGCGTCGAGGGTCTGCACGGGCGTCTCGGGCCACCCCGCGGCAGCGAGCCAGTCGGACACCGACGAGCCGCGCCCCATCGCGTCGACGACGAGGTCGGCGTCGGCTCGTTCGTCGCCGCCGGCGGCGGTGGAGAACGTCACGCCGGTGACCCGGCCTTGCGCGCTGCCCGCGTGCGTCGTCTCGACGCCGCGTACGGACACACCCTCGCGGATGCTGACGTTGCCCAGCCGGCGCACCTTGTCGCGCAGCACCCGCTCGATCAGGATCCGGGTGCTGTAGACCATCGTCATCGAGGACTGCTTGCGTGGCGACCACCCACTGCGTTCGAGGTAGGCCGCATCCATCGACGGCATCAGGTGCAGCCCGCCGGCAGCGATCAGGTCGTCCTCGAAACCGGGGAAGAGCTCGGTGATCGCACGCCGGCCGGAGTTGAGCAGGAAGTGGGGGTGCTTGCTCTGCGGCACTCCCCTCCGGTGCGCGGCTTCCTCCGGCAGCTCGTCGCGCTCCAGCACCAGCACCTCGTCGAAGTGCGGGGCGAGCGCCCCGGCGGCACAGAGCCCCGCCACACTCCCACCGAGCACGACGGCTCTGCGACCCAACGCCACGACCAAACCTCCATCAATCATACAATGAGTGCATGAATGTATGATTGCGATGCCGCGCCGTCAAGGGTGACCGCCGTACCTGGCGCGTCAGAGGCGATGGCGCCAGCCGGTCACCGCGGCGGCGATCCCGGTGACGGCAGCGAGCACCGCGGCCATGGCGATCAGCGCTCCTCCGGACCCGAGCTCGTCCCCGACCACGACGGCCAGGACGGCCAGGACCGATACGACGAGCTGGACGAGCCCCTGCCAGGGGCCGGTGCCGGCCGCAGCCGCACCCCAGAGGAGCGCCGCGCACAGGAGGATGACGGCGAGCTTGGTCGCGGCCGCGTGCCCGGTCGCGGGAGCAGACCACAGCGGCGACTCGTCGTCGGCGACGAACGGGAGGCTCGCCCCGATCGCGAGCACACCGAGCAGCACGGCGTTGACGGGGACGAACCGGGGCCAGGCTTGCATCGCAGATCCTTCGTTGGTCGTGCCGACGGGCGGCTGCTCGAGAGGGAGTCGCTGGGTCATCAGAACCCGAGGAGAGCCTGGAGGGCTTCCTCGCTCCATGTGTCCGTCTCCCGCATGATCCGGACCGCCTCGATCAGGTCGGCCCTGCCGTCCGTGAGGTCGTTGCTCAGCTGGTTGAGACGGCCGAACAGCTCGTACTTGGCCTCCATGATCACCGTGCTGTACGGGTCGTTGAGGTCGTTGTCCCGGTCGAAGTGGGCCTGGTTGTAGGTGACCTCGGGGATCGGGTCCGTGGCGCAGTCGGCGAGGTCGAGCATGGCCGACTTGATGTTCTCGATCGCCAGCCAGCTCATCCGCACCTCGCCCTGGGCGTCGCTGAGCCGGGCCGGTGGCAAGGCCGACAGCTCGTCGTTGCGCAGGTAGTCCAAGGTGGTCTGGGCCGCGGCCGTGATCTCGGTCATCCCGGCGTTGAAGTCGGCCAGGAACTCGCCCTCGGCCGCCCAGAAGTCGGCCATCACGTCGTCGGGGTGCTCGCCCGAGACGGTCCGAGCCGGTCCCTGGGCGTTCTCGTACACACCCTTGGCCGCTTCGATGCCCGCGACGACCTGCTCGACGACGCCCTTCGCCGGCACGATCGACGCGATCAGGCCGATGGTGTCCCACGCCGCGGAGCTGCTGCTCTGCCCGCCATCGGGGTGAGCAGCGAGCATCGCGTCCCGCACGGACTCGGCCAGGGACAGCGCACTCGCCTTCGCCGCGTTGATGGCGGCCGCGTCGGCCGCACCGCAGGCCGCGAGGTCGATCAGGTCCTGGCGCAGGTTGTTGCACAAGATGTCGCGCGTCTCGCCGTACCGGCTGTAGAAGGCGTTGAAGGCCTGGCCGTAGTTCTCGGTGTTGACCGGCTCGATGTCGGCCAGCCACCCGTCCAGGGAAGGCTTGACCTGGAGCCCGAGACCGGGCTGCCAGTTGATCCGCCAGGCCGCGTGGTCGAGGATCTGCTCGGTCGCCGTGACGATCGCGGACTCCTCCGGCAGGTCGCGCCACTTGGCGAAGCTCGTGTTCAGCTGGTCGAGGTAGAGCTGGTGCCACTCCTCCGGCTTGTCCTCGAGGTCCTTGTGCAGGTGGTCGCCGAGGGACACCCCGGGGATGTCGGTCGCCCAGAACGGTGACGGCACCTTGCCGGTCGAGGGCGACCGGAACGTGATGTGCTGCCCGTCCAGGAAGTCGCCGACGATCCACCCGTCGTCGAAGCTGCCTTCACGCACGGTGTTGGGCAGTGAGTCGCCGGTCCACAGATCCTTCATCACCCAGTGGACGAACGCGTCGGTCGCGGCTCTGGCGGTCTCCTCGATCAGCTCGTCGAGCTCGGACTGGAAACTCATGGCGTTCTCCAAGGACGTGAGGGTCGGGGGCTGGTTGCCTGACTCACTTCTTTCCACAGACGGACCCGGAGAAACCTGGTGGCTCGCAACCGACCGCGGAGGTCGCCGCACGCGCTGGGGCTTGACCTTGACGCAGCGTCAACCCCGCACCCTGGTCTCATGAGCAACCACACCACTGCGATCGAGGTCGCCGGGATGACGAAGTCGTACGCCGACAACGCCGTGCTCCGGGGCATCGACCTCACCGTGCCCGTCGGCACCGTCTACGCCCTGCTGGGCCCCAACGGCGCCGGGAAGACCACCATGGTCCGCATCCTCTCGACGCTCACCGCCGCCGATGCGGGGGAGGCCCGGGTCGCCGGGTTCGACGTACGCCGGGAGCCGGACGGCGTACGCCGGTCCATCGGTGTCACGGGGCAGTTCTCCGCGATCGACGAGCTGCTCACCGGGCGGGAGAACCTCAAGCTGATGACCGATCTCGCTCATGTGCGTGGTGCGGAGGCGCGGGCGCGGGTCGAGGAGCTGCTGGCCCGCTTCGACCTGACCGACGCCGCCGACCGGCGCGCGGCGACGTACTCCGGTGGCATGAAGCGCCGCCTGGACCTCGCGATGACGCTGGTGAGCCGGCCGCGGCTGATCTTCCTGGACGAGCCGACGGCCGGGCTGGACCCGCGCAGCCGTCGCGGCCTGTGGCAGATCGTCCGCGAGCTGCTGGCGGACGGGGTGACGATCTTCCTCACCACGCAGTACCTCGAGGAGGCCGACCAGCTCGCCGACACCGTGGGGCTGCTCGACGGCGGTCGGCTGGTCGCGGAGGGGACCCCGGCCGAGCTCAAGGCACAGGCCGGCGGAGAGACCCTCGACGACGTGTTCCTCGCCCTGACCGGTCACGCCGCCACCCCCCGGAAAGAGGACGACGAGACCGACGACGAGCTGGAGGAGATCCGATGACCACCCTGACGTACGCCGCCAGCGACTCGGTCACGATGCTGGGCCGCAACCTCAAGCACATGCTGCGCTACCCCTCGCTCACGCTGATGCTGATCGGGCAGCCGGTGCTGATCCTGCTGCTCTTCGTCTACGTCTTCGGGGGCACCATGGGCGCCGGGCTCCCCGGTGGCTCTGTCGCTGTCGGCGGAGCCGAGGGGCGAGCCGACTACCTCGACTACATCACCCCGGCGATCCTGGTCATGACCGTGGCGTCGGTGGCGCTCAGCACGGCGATCTACATCGCCAAGGACGCGACCGAGGGGATCATCGACCGGTTCCGGACGATGCCGATCGCGAAGGGGTCGGTCCTGACCGGGCACGTGCTGGGTGCCTTGATCCAGACCGCCGCCGCCCTCGCCGTCGTCCTGCCCTTCGCGCTGCTGCTCGGCTACCGGCCCGGCGCCGGTGTCGCCGGCTGGGTGGGTGCCGTCGGCCTGCTCCTGCTGCTGGGGCTCGCGCTGACCTGGCTCTGCCTCGCACTCGGCCTCGCCGCGGGCAGCGTCGAGACCGCCAGCAACTCGCCGATGTTCCTGATGCTGCTGCCGTTCCTGTCCAGTGGGTTCGTGCCCACCGACTCGATGCCGGCCGGCCTGGCGTGGATCGCGGAGAACCAGCCGTTCACGCCGGTCATCGAGACCCTGCGGGCCTGCCTGGACGGCACCTCGCCGGGTGCGGACGGCGGGTGGGCGATCGGCTGGTGCGTCCTGGTCGCCACGGCGTCGTACCTGTGGGCACGTCGCCTCTTCTCGAAGGTTCGGGCAGGCTGAGACCGTGCTGACGATCGGCCAGCTGGCGGCGTACTCCGGGGTGACCACGCGCGCCGTGCGGCACTACCACCAGATCGGGCTGCTGCCCGAGCCGGAGCGGGACGCCTCCGGCTACCGCACGTACGCCGCCCCGGACGTCGTCGTCCTGATCCGGATCCGGACCCTCGCCGAGGCGGGCGTCCCGCTCGCCCGGGTCCAGGAGCTGCTGGCCGCCGACGACGAGGGGTTCGCCGGCGCGGTGGCCGAGATCGACCGCCGGCTGCGCGGCGAGATCAAGCAGCTGCAGGAGCACCGCCGAAGGATCGCGCAGCTGGCCGCCGGCGACAGCCTGGCGCTGCCCGCGTCGGTCACCGACTATCTCGACCGGATGCGGGCGCTGGGCGCGCCCGACCTGATGGTCGAGATGGAGCGGGACGCGTGGATCCTGATCGCGGCGCAGTTCCCCGATCAGATCGAGGAGTTCATGGTCGAGAAGCAGGCGTATCTCGACGACCCGCTGATGCGTCGGCTGCTCCGGAGCATGGGCGACCTGCTCGCCGGTGACGACGAGTCCGAGGCCCTGCTGGCGCAGACCGCCGACGTGCTGGCCGAGATGGCGGAGCAGGCGGCGGCGAGCGGCGAGCTCGACCGGCAGGACGACGCGCTGCCCGACAGCACCTTCGTCGACCTCCTCGACACCGTCGTCCAGGCCGCCGGGCCCCGGATGGTCCGGCTCCGCGACCGGCTCCAGGAGCTGATGGTCGAGCGTGGCTGGAGCGGCATCATCAAGCTCGAACGAGTCGACCCGCCTGGTGGCCGGGGCGTGAACAGCGCATGAGCAGGCTCGGACCGGCGTAACCACGCGACCGGCTCGGGCGTTCCACCTGCGTGCACCCCCACGACCGCGCCGACGCTGACTCTTCCGAGCGACGGCTCCGGCGCCGCACCGTCCTGCGCGGCAGCGGGCTGGCCGGGCTCGCTCTCGGCACGGTCGCCGTCGAGCCGGCCGGAGCGGACGCGCAGGACGCCCGTCGCTACTCCCGCCGGCTCCCGGACGGTTGGACCTATCCCGTGGCCGAGCGGCTGTTGCCCTTCGGCCACGGCGTCATGTCCGGTGACCCGCTCGCGCACCGCGTGGTGCTGTGGACGCGGATCACGATCCCCGACCTCCGCGGCTGGGACTCCACCCTCGTGCCGGACCCGCAGGGGTTCCGCAGGGTCCGGGTCCGCTGGCGGATCGCGACCGACCCGGCGCTGCGCCACGTCGTACGGAGTGGGGAGGTGGTCACCGACGCCCGACGCGACTGGACGGTCAAGGTCGACGCCGACCGGCTGCCGTCGGCGACGACCCTCTACTACGCCTTCGAGGCACTGGGGTGGCGCTCACCGATCGGCCGGACCCGCACGGCACCGTCCCTCGCCGACCCGGTGCGCGCGCTGACCGTCGCGCACGTGGCCTGCACCTCGTGGTGGCACGACGTCTTCAACTCCTACGACCGGATCGGCGACCGGCGCGACCTGGACCTGGTCACCCACGCCGGCGACCACGTCTACGACAACTCGGGCGGTCATCCCGCGTCGCGCTTCTGGAAGGGCCAGCGCAGCTGGGACACCGACATCGACAACGCGGACTGGAGCACGCTGGCGCAGGCCCGCCGCCGCTACGCGCTCTACTACGCCGACCCCGCGCTGATCCGGGCCCACCACGCGGCTCCGTTCGCGATCATGGCCGACCAGCACGACTACGACCCCGGTCTGCGCGGCGAGCAGGTCACCCTGACCACCGAGCCGGCCGGCTCGGTGCTGTTCGAGTGGACGCCGATCCGCCCGCCGATCCCCGACGGCTCGGGGCGCTTCCCGCCGTCGCCCGGGCCGGACCGCAACCTCCCCACCCCCCGAGGGCGCGACGCGCTCTACTCCTACCGGGTGCTGCCGTACGGCCGGACCGCCGACGTCGTGCTGATCGACGTACGTCGCTTCGCGGGCGTCGCAGGGCAGGACTCCCAGGTGCTCGGCGACGCCCAGTGGGCCTGGCTCGAGCGCACCCTCCTGGCCAGCAAGCGGCGCGGGGCCCGGCACCGGGTGGTCGTCAACCAGGTGAACCTGAGCCAGCTACGGGCGTTCAACCTGCCGTTCGCCGACCAGCTGTCGCAGGCGTTCGGACTCGACCTCAACGCCCCCGAGGGCGAGATCTACACGACCGGGTGGGGCGGTCATCCCGCGGAGCGGACCCGGCTGTTCCGGTTCCTGCGGGAGCACGGGATCGTCGACAACGTGGTCCTGTCCGGCGACTCCCACGGCTTCTTCGGCTCCGACCTCGTCGAGGACTCGCAGGCGCCGAGCTACGAGCCGCTGACCGGTGGCGGGCTGCTCGGAGCGGTCGGCGTCGAGATGGTCGGGTCCACGATGGGCCGGCCGGGCGGCCAGGACGTGATCGCCGAGGAGCTCTACTTCGCCGAGACCGGCGGCAGCCGGGGCGCGGCGTTCACCGACGCGGCGACGTACGACGCCCGGCACCGTCCGGCCGCGCTGGCACCGACGCTCGCGCTCGAGGAGGCGGCGAAGGTGGCCAACCCCAACCTGCGCTACTTCAACTGGAAGGCGGAGTACGGGCACGCGATGGTGCACCTGCGGCCCGACCGGGCGGTGATCGAGTGCTGGCAGACGCCGCAGCGCACCCGGTCCGAGGAGGCGCGGCTGCTCGCGCAGTTCGAGTCGATGGTCGGACGCCCCCACCTGGCGCCGGTGGTCGGCGCCCAGCCGGTGCGCGGGCCCGACCGCGGGAGGCTCGCGCCGGCGGCACGGGTGAGCCGGGTCCGGCGCCGCTGAGCCGAGGCGGGTGGGAGCCCGCTTCCGTGCGGTGGCAGATTGGGTGAGGTGAAGACACGTCACCTCGGCAACCAGACCACCGGACGCACCGAGGTCGGGGCCATCGGCCTCGGTCTCATGACCTTCGACCAGACCGGCACCCAGCCACGTGAGCAGCTCGCCGCCACCGTGCGGGCGGCGCTCGACGCCGGCGTCACCCTCTTCGACACCGCGGACGCCTACGGTCCCGGCGACGAGCTGGGCGCCGCCGCCCAGGGCGAGAACGAACGCCTCATCGCCGGCCTCCTCGACGAGCTCGGGGTGCGCGACCAGGTCCTGCTGGCCACCAAGGGCGGCCACGTCCGCACCGACGGCGGCGGCTGGGGGACCGACAGCTCGGCCGACCACCTGCGCGGTGCGGTCGACGCCAGCCTCGAGCGCCTCGGGGTCGAGCAGCTCGCGCTCTGGCAGCACCACCGCCCGTCCTCGAAGGTCCCGTACGACGAGGTGATCGGCACGCTCAAGGAGATCTACGACTCCGGCAAGGTGCGGATGATCGGCCTCTCCAACGCCGACCCGGCGCAGATCCGTGCCGCGCACGCCGTACTCGGCGACGCCCTGGTGAGCGTGCAGAACCAGTTCTCGCCGAAGTTCCGCAGCAGCCGTCCCGAGATCGACGTCTGCGAGGAGCTCGGCCTGGCCTTCCTGCCGTGGAGCCCGCTCGGTGGGCTCTCCGACGCCAAGGAGCTGGCCGAGAAGTACCCCGCGTTCGCGGAGGTCGCGGCCGCGCACGGCGTCAGCGCCCAGCAGGTCGCGCTGGCCTGGGAGCTGGCGCAGTCGCCGGTCGTGATCCCGATCCCCGGCGCCAAGCGGCCCCAGTCGATCACCGACTCCGCTGCCGCCGCTGATCTCGTCCTCTCACCCGAGGAGCTCGCCCGCCTCGACGTCGAGTGACCCTCGCCCTCGTCGACCGTTCAGGCGACCCCGCGCCCTGACCCTGTGGACAGTGCCGGCCTCATGTCGGTGTCCTGCTGCATCCTGGGCGCCGCAGGTAGCAACCGTCGAGCTCGAGGAGAGACGCGTGGGAGTCAACAACCGGCA
>JBAZRQ010000023.1:0-11009 GCA_041662925.1 Nocardioides sp.
GTCCGGCACGGGGTCGGCGCTCGCCGGGACCGACTTCGACGACCTGCTGCGTGAGGTACTGACCCGGGTCCACGGAGTGCTGGACGAGCAGGCCCGGTGGAAGCTGCTCCTCGACGCAGTGGTGACCATGGCGGCCGGGCTGACGCTGGACGGGCTGCTGGCCAGGATCGTCACCATCGCCGCCGACCTGGCCGGCGCCTCCTACGCGGCGCTCGGGGTGCTGGGCGACGGCCCCGACAAGCGGCTGCGCCTGTTCGTCACCCACGGGATCGCCGAGGACGTGATCGAGGAGATCGGGGACCTGCCGACCGGGCACGGCCTGCTCGGCCTGATCATCGACCGGCCGGAGCCGCTGCGCCTGCACGACATCGCCGAGCACCCCGAGTCCTTCGGCTTCCCGCCGAACCACCCGCCGATGCGCTCGTTCCTCGGCGTGCCCGTGCGGATCCGCAACAACGTCTTCGGCAACCTCTACCTGACCGAGAAGATCGGTGGGGGTGACTTCACCGAGGAGGACGAGAGGATCGTCGTAGCCTTGGCGGCCGCAGCCGGCGTGGCCATCGAGAACGCCCGGCTGCACGAGGAGGCTGCCGAACGTCAGCGCTGGCTGAGCGCCACCGCGGACATCGCCGGCCTGGTGGCCGGAGCGGCGCCCGGGGCCGAGGCGCTCCACGTCATCGCCGACCGCGCCCGCAAGGTCTCCGGTGCCGACCTCGTGTGGGTCGCCTCGGGTGCCGACTCCGAGAGCCTGGTCCTGCAGGCCGTGGCCGGGACCACCGCCAACCTGGCGGCCATGTCCGCCCAGCCGATGCAGCGCTCGCTCGCCAGCCAGGTCGTCCAGTCCGGCTTCGCGGTCATGGTCGACGACCTCGCCACCGACCCGCGGGCAGCCGACGTCGCCGCGGCCCTCGGCTGGCCCAAGGTCGGCCCCGCGGTCGCCGTACCCCTCAAGAGCGCGGAGGGAGTCGAAGGCGCTCTGGTGCTGGCCTGGGCCCCCGAGCGGGTCTCGGCGGTCCATGCCCTCGATCTCGCCCTGCCGTCGAGCTTCGCGGAGCAAGCCGCGCTGGCCCTCCAGGTCGCGTCCGGCCGCGAGGACCAGCAACGGCTGGTGCTCTTCGAGGACCGCGACCGGATCGGGCGCGACCTGCACGACCTGGTCATCCAGCGGTTGTTCGCCATCGGCCTGGGTCTCGAGAGCGTGTCCCGGCTCGTCGACCGGCCCGAGGTCGCCAAGCGGCTGAGCACGGCCGTCGACGACCTCGACGCCACGATCCGCGACATCCGCCGCTCCATCTTCGCGCTGGGCTCGATGGACGACGCCGCTGACGTCCAGGCCGAGGTCACCCGGATCGTCGAGCGGGCGGCGACGACGCTGAAGTTCCGGCCCACCCTGCGGTTCGTGGGGCCGGTGCGCACCCGGATCCGGCCCGAGGTGGTGCCCGACGTGCTCGCGGTCCTGGGTGAGGCCCTGTCCAACGCGGCGCGGCACGCCGAGTCGACCTCCGTCGAGGTGGTGCTCAGCGTCGCCGACGACATCCGGCTCCTGGTGCGCGACAACGGGCGCGGCGTGCCCGAGGGTGCGCTCGAGAGCGGGTTGTCCAACATGCGCCAGCGCGCGGACCGCCTCGGTGGCCAGTGCCTGATCGAGTCCTCGCCGGGCCAGGGCACCACGGTCGAGTGGTCCGTGCCCGCGGGCTGATCCGGGCGGACAGGGGAGGGTCAGCGCAAGGCGCGGAACGTCTGGCGGAAGTAGGGCCGGAGCGTGCGCACGTTGCTGGCGCTGAGGTGCAGGTCGTCGTAGAACGTGTAGATGCCGTCGACCATGCCGTGGCACCACGTGGGGCCGCAGAAGGCGTTGTTCACCTCGATCAGCCGCGGCTTGCCCGCGAGCCCCTTCATCAGGCGCCGCAGCCACACGCGGGTCTTGTGCTCGTCGTAGATGGCGCTGTTGCGGAGGAGGTCGCAGGTGTAGGGGTCCTCGCCGGTCGCGCAGGGCGGGGGAGTCCTCGGGACCGTCGCGGTCTGGCCGATCACGTCGACGTCGACGCCCACCTTGCCGAGGGCCTCGAAGAGCGGCGGCGCGCTGGACATGAAGAGCTTGACCATCTGCTTCACCCAGTCGGTGTAGCCGAAGTAGGCCTCCCCGGCGCCGGCCTTGATCTCGCGGTGGGCCCGGCGGTAGCCGGCCCAGCTCGACCCGAGCAGGACCCGGACGTCCTGCGGTCCGCGCTCGAGCCGCTTGACGAACTTCATCGCCATCGCGTTGTGCTTCTCACAGATCGACGCGTAGCCGCCCGGCGGCGCCGTCAGCGGCACCTTCACCGGTGGGCACCCGCCCATGAAGAAGCCGACCAGGTTGGCGCGGCGGGCACGGGCCGCGGCCTGCACCGCCGGGACGTACTGCCAGGCGTGCGAGTCGCCCCAGAGCACGACCGTGGGCCGGTCCTTGCGGAACTCGGTGACGAAGCAGACGCCGGGCTCGGTCGGGATCTTGTGGAGGTCGCCCTCGCAGCGCGGAGGCAGCCGGGGATAGTCGGTTGACGGGTCGAGGCGGGCCTGGGCGATCGGCAGGGGTGCGGTCAGGGTCGCGAGCAACGCCAGGGCGAGCGCGAGCAGCAGCAGCCGCACAGGCTGTCGAGCGGACGGGTCACCGAGAAGCGGGCGCATGACTGCTCAACTTACCGGCAGTGGATCGGTCACGTCCGCAGAGTCCGGGATGCCCGGATGGTACGGCGAGCGTCAGTTGCAGTCGTCGCAGATGCCGGTAGCGGGAAGCTGCAGGTTGCAGACCGGGCAGTGCGCGTGCACCTTCTCCTGGGCGCGGATCTTGCGCTCCCGGCCCCGGGTGGCGGCCAGCTTGGGCGTCAACGCGGCGACGCCGCCGCCCTCGGGCAGGTCGGCGCCGAAGTGCCGGTAGCACTTCAGCCGCTCCTGGGCGGCATGGTCGTCGGCGTCGGCCGGCGACTCACCGGTGGCCGCGAGCACGGCCGGCGCGTAGGAGGCGCCCACGCTGCCGTCGGTGGTGACGCACAGGGAGGAGAGCAGGGGCTCGTCGCGGCGCGCGCACTCGGCCGCGACCCGGGTCAGCACGTCACCGATCCAGTAGTGAGTGAGCTGCTTGGTGCGGATCCCGGTGCGGTTCTGGGCCAGCATCGCGAGCTCTTTGGTGGTCACGGTGGCGTGGTAGCGGCCGGCGGTCTCGATGAGCCCGGCGCGGGCCGCCTCGGCCCAGGCGTCGCGCGACTCGTCGAGCGGGAGATCGGCGGCCTCGCGCCACTCACCGGTGACGGGCTGGTCGGCGAGACCGGTCTCGTCCACGTAGGTGACGTCGAACTCGAGGTGTCGCAGCAGGTTGGCGACGCCGTCCTTCTCCGCGGAGAAGCGGGCCCGGGACGCCGCGGTGCCGGTGGCGTACTTGTAGGCCACGCCCAGGATCGCCTTGGAGTCGTAGCTCTTCCCGTCGTGCCAGAGCAGGTAGTTGCCGGTCTTTCCGAAGCCGTAGACCCGCTGGAAGCTCTCGGCCCCTCGCTCGTCGCATTCAGCGATGGCACTCAGGACGTGGTCACGGGTCACAGCATGGAAGTCAGGCACACCTCCCACTCTAGGCCCGCAGGGCCCAATCGCCCTCACCAGGGACTGGGGCGGTAGTCCTTGACGAAGCAGCCGTAGAGGTCCTCGCCGCGCTCGCCGAGGACGATCGGGTCGTAGACGCGGGCCGCGCCGTCGACGAGATCGAGCGGCGCGTGCCACCCCTCGGCGGCGATCCGCAGCTTGTCCTGGTGGGGTCGCTCGTCGGTGATCCAGCCGGTGTCGACCGCCGTCATCAGGATCCGGTCGGTCTCGAACATCTCCTCCGCGCTGGTGCGGGTGAGCATGTTGAGCGCGGCCTTGGCCATGTTGGTGTGCGGGTGCCCGGCGCCCTTGTAGCGGCGGGAGAACTGTCCCTCCATCGCCGAGACGTTGACGACGTAGCGCCGGCGGGCGGCCGAGGCGCGCATCGCGGGTCGCAGCCGGGAGATCAGCAGGAACGGTGCGATCGAGTTGCACAGCTGGACCTCGAGGAGCTCGAGCGGGTCGACGTCCTCGACCTTCTGGGTCCACGAGTTGACCCGCTGCAGGTCCGGCAGCAGGCCGCCGGCGTCGACCGCCGTACCCGCGAGGTGCGCCTCCAGGGAGGCGTTGCCGGCGCTCAGCGCCAGGGCGGTCATCGACGCCGGCGACTCGCCGAGGTGGTGGGCCACCGGGTGCTCGCGCAGGGTGCCGGCGATGGAGGCGGGGTGCAGCTCGGAGATCCGGTCGAAGGTGACCATCTCGGGCAGGGCCAGGTCGGTGGGCAGCGGGGCCAGCTCGCCGTCGACCAGGGGCCGGTAGGAGCCGGGGGAGCGGCGCACGGTCTGGCAGGCGTTGTTGACCAGGATGTCGAGCGGGCCGGCGGCGGCGACCTCCTCGGTGAGCGAGATCACCTGCGTGGGGTCGCGCAGGTCGATGCCGACCACGGTGAGCCGGTCGATCCAGTCGGCGGCGTCGGGCATCGCCGCGAAGCGCCGTACGGCGTCCTTGGGGAAGCGGGTCGTGATCGTGGTGGTGGCGCCGTCGCGCAGGAGCCGCAGCGCGATGTACATGCCGATCTTGGCCCGGCCTCCCGTGAGGAGCGCGCGCCGGCCGGTGAGGTCGGTGCGCTGGTCGCGCTTGGCGTGGGAGAGCGCGGCGCACTCGGGGCACAGCCAGTGGTAGAACGCGTCGACCAGGGTGTAGTCGTTCTTGCAGATGTAGCAGCCGCGGGGGTTGATCAGCTCACCCGCGAACGCCCCGGTGGCGGCCGAGACGAGCGGGATGCCCTCGGTCTCGTCGTCGATCCGCATCGGTGAGCCGGTGGCCGTCAGCTCGGTGACGGCCCGGTCGGCGGCCAGCTCCGCGGCGCGCTTGCGGGCCCGCCGCTCGTGCTTGAGCGCCTTGTACATGTGCGAAGCGGCGTGCTTGACCGTGCGCAGGTCGGGGTGGTCGTCGGGCAGCTCGTGCAGGCGGTTCAGCACCCGGACCGTGGTCTCGAGGTCCTCGGGGTCGATGCCGCTGGTCACCGGCGAATCGTACGGCGAACCGGACCGACCACTGGCTTCGAGGGCATAGGCTGAGGCCGACCCCGCCGGGAGACGGGCCCATCACGGGCCCGGCCCGGCACCAGGAAGGCGGTCCGCATGGCGGCGTCACCAGCAGAAGCGCCCACCGCGACCGACGAGCCCGAGCCGCCCCGCCTGGCCCTCGCGGAGGCGTTCTACTCCGGCCCGCTGGACGGTGCGTGGTGGCCGCGGTCGCGCGACCTCCAGCGCGAGGCCCCGATCCTGGTCGACGGCTTCCCGGCCGACCGGGGCCGGATCTCCCGGCTGCTCGTCTCCCCGCCCGACTGGGACCGCACCGGCGCGCACGTGATCGCCAAGCGCGGCCAGGTCAACATCGGCCGGTTCCCCGGCGACGACGTCCACGTGGTCGTCCTGAGCCTCGGCGGCGGAACCCGGCTGCGGCTCCTGGTGATCGACCCGAACACCAACCGGGCCACGGCTCAGACGCTGATGCGCGAGGCCAGCGCGCCCGGCAACCGGCGCGACGCCGGTGCGCTGCTCTCTACCTGCTGAGGCGCTCCTGAGGCGCTTCCGGGCGCCAGCCTCAAGGAAGCCGCAAGGTTCCGGGTGGGTGAGTGCAAGGTTGGGGCAGATCGCTACTTGAGGTGGGTTTCGGCTGTCAGAGTCGGGTCACAGCCCGACGACACCTCCTCCGAAGCGAGAACCCCATGCGCCGCACCGCCACCCTCACCGCCACGGCCGCCCTGCTGGCGCTGCCCGTGCTCGCGCTGACGACCAACGCGGCGTACGCCGGGGACGACGGCAACGACGGCAAGGTCTGCGTGGGCCTGGACTCCGGCAAGATCGACACGTCGGGCGACCCGCAGTCGGTCACCGTCACGGCTCCTGAGGGCATGGTCATCACCGACTACTGCGTCAAGGCCGGCAGCTCGAAGCAGGGCAACGGGCCGGTCTACGTGGAGCTCGAGGAGACCACCGACGTCCTGGTGATCCGCCACCCCTCGGGCAAGGCGGTCTCGCACTACTCGCTGAGCTACGCCAACGCCACTCCGCCGGTCGACGAGGACCCGACCGAGGACCCGACCGAGGACCCGACCGAGGACCCGACCGAGGACCCGACCGAGGACCCGACCGAGGACCCGGAGGTTCCCGCGAACCCGCCGGCCACCGATGCCGGCGGCAGCTTCGACTGGAACTGGAAGTACGCCACCCCGACCTGTGACGCGCTCACCGTGGCCTACCCGTCCAACATCCCCGACGGCCAGTCCAACGACGTCAACATCCGGATCCGGACGGCATCGGGCGACGTGACGCTGAACTACCACAACAACGACGCAACCTGGTCCGGCACGCGAGGCTTCACCTACAGCCAGCACGCTCAGTGGCCGGCCGGCGTCACCGAGTACGCCGTGGTCTGGACCCAGGTCGGCGGCAGCAACTACCACTTCGGCGAGAGCTTCCACAACGCGCCGGTCGAGGCTCCGGTCGAGTGCCGGATCAACGCCGACGGCGACCCGGAGACCTACGACGTACCGCTTGCCGTCACCGACATCGAAGGCTTCCGCACCGCCGCCGCCACCGTCGCCCGGGGCCGGGCCGTCGCCGCCGACGTGGTCGCGGTCTCGCAGCCGGGCCTGGAGTCGCTGACCCTGCAGAAGCTCCGCGCCGGCACCTGGACCAACGTGCGCACCCAGGCCGTGGCCGCCGGCTCGACCCGGGTGACGTTCCCGAAGGAGACCCGCAAGGGCACCTTCCAGTACCGCCTGGTGCTGCCCGGCTCCGAGTCGGTCACCGGCGACATCACCCACGCGTTCTCGGTGCGCGTCCGCTGACACTCGTGGGCTCCTGCCGGCGGCAGGGGCCCCGCGAGACCCGAAGGTCGGTCCACGTGAGGGGGGTGGGCCGGCCTTCGTGGCGTCTCGGGTCCCCTGCCCTCCGGGTCGGGTGTCAGAGGTAGATGTTGTCGTGCTCCTCGAGGAACACCAGGAGCTCCTCGTGGGTCGGCGCCCACCGGCCCTCCGCCATCTCCACGAGGCCCTCGAAGTAGGCCTCCCGGGGAGCGCCCGGAGCGAACAGGATCAGCAGCGAGGCCGGCTCGCCCGACTCGTTGCGGAACCCGTGGATGCCGCCCTCGGGCACGTAGGCGAAGTCACCCGGGCCGCTCTCGCGCCAGTCGGTGCCGTCGTACAGCCGGATCGTCCCGGACAGCACGAAGAACGACTCGCTGATCGTGCGGTGGTAGTGCGGCTGCGCACCGCTGGGCTCGGTGCCCATGTCCCAGCGGTAGAGACCGAAGCGTCCGGCCGTGGTGGCACCGGTCGCGAGGTAGTGGGCGGCGCCGCCCGGACGCGGCAGGTCCGGGGGCGTGTCGACGGCCCGGAACCGAGCTGTGACCTCGCCGCCCTCGCCGAGGTAGACCGGTGCTGGGTAGGACATGGCGCGACGCTACTGCGGGTGCCCGGGTCCCGTCACCGGGTTTCCGTGGTCGCCGTGGGGACTGCGGTTTGGTCACAAACCGCAGCTTTCGGGTCCCGAAACATGTGGTTGGTGACCAAACCGCGTCCCCGACAGGGCGCGCGCTGCTGCCGGGCGAGATGAGTACGCCGACGGTGCGTGGTGTGATGCGTGCCGGTACCCATCGGGCCGTGGCATGGTGTCCCGGTGGCGCCCTCGCACAACCCTCACCCGGCGGACTGGCTGCTCAGCAAGTCCGAGCGCGGCAACCCCAGCACCCGGCTCGACGACCTGCACCCCGGCGCCCAGGCGTGGTCGGACGGCAACCTGGTCCGCCCGCTCGTGCACGGCGCGACGTACTTCGCCGAGCTCTTCGAGCGCCTCGAGGCGACTGTCGACGGCGACCTGGTCTTCTTCACTGACTGGCAGGGCGACGCCGACGAGCGCCTGACCGGGGAGCCCGGCAGCGAGGTCGCCGAGGTGCTCGGCCGCGCGGACGAGCGCGGTGTCGACGTCCGCGGCCTGGTCTGGCGCTCCCACAGCAAGCTGCTCGGCTTCACCGCCGGTGCCAACCTGCGCCTCGGCGAGCATCTGCAGAGCCGGGGCGCGGAGGCGCTGCTGGACATGCGGGTGCGGCACCGTGGCTCCCACCACCAGAAGCTGCTGGTGATCCGGCACCGCGACGACCCCACCCGCGACATCGCCTACGTCGGGGGCATCGACCTGTGCCACTCGCGCCGCGACGACGCCGCCCACCACGGCGACCCGCAGGCGCTCGACACGATGGCGGAGGAGTACGGCAAGACCCCGCCCTGGCACGACATCCAGGCGGCGATCAGCGGGCCGGCGGTGCATGACGTCGAGACCGTGTTCCGCGAGCGCTGGGAGGACCCCACCCCGCTGACCCGCAGCCCGTTCTTCTGGGTGCGCGACCGGATCCTCGGGCTGGACCTCAGCCCCGACCCGTTGCCCGAGCAGGAGCCGCCACCGCCCCCGGTCGAGGGCGGGACCCACACCGTGCAGCTGCTGCGCACCTACCCCGACCTCCGCCTCAACCGCGACTACCCGTTCGCCCAGGGTGGTGAGCGCAGCGTGGCGCGCGGCTACAACAAGGCGTTGCGGAAGGCACGGCGACTGGTCTACGTCGAGGACCAGTACCTCTGGGGGCACCACATCGGCGACGCGTTCGTCCAGGCGCTGAAGGAGCATCCTGACCTCCACGTGCTGGCGGTCCTCCCGCTCCACCCCGACCTCGACGGTGCCTCCCGGGTGCCGGAGCAGCTCGGCCGCCGACGCGCGATGCTGGACATGATGGCGGTGGCACCGGACCGCGTCGCGGCCTACGGCATCGAGAACCGCGCGGGCACCCCGATCTACGTGCACGCCAAGTGCTGCCTGATCGACGACACCTGGGCCACGATCGGCTCCGACAACTTCAACCGCCGGTCCTGGACCCACGACTCCGAGCTGTCGGCGGTCGTCGTCGACACCGACACCGACGACGGGCACGGCTACTCCCGGCGGCTGCGACTCGCCCTCGCCCGCGAGCACCTCGACCGTGACGACGACGCGGCGATGGACGACTGCGTCGACCCGGTGGGCATGTTCGCCGCGTTCGAGCGGAGCGCGGCCACCCTCGATGCCTGGTACGACGGCGGGCAGGTCGGCCCCAAGCCCCAGGGCCGCCTCCGCCGGCTCGACCCGCCGCCGATGAACGCCCTCACCCGCAGCCTGGCGTTGCTGCCCTACCTGCTGATGCACGACCCCGACGGCCGGCCGCAGTCGCTGCGCCGGGCCGACCGGTTCTGACTCACAGGCGCCGGATGCCGGTCACCTCGTGCCGGGGGACCGGGTTGTCGCGGCCGGCCTGGCAGGTCAGCTGCACCAGGTCCGCACCGAGGGCGGTGCGCACGGTGACCTCCCACTCGACGGCCGCCACGGTGAACACCGCCACGGTGACGCCGTCGTGGACCGTCCGCGACACCAGCCGCAGCGCGTCGACGCGGGTCTCGGCCAGCTGCCGGCGCAGCGCGAGCTCGGCGGCCTGGACTGGCATCGCGAAGCCGGACCGGCCGCGCACGTGGTCGAGGTCGAGCTCTCCGGCGCTGTGGCCACGGGCCACGGCGAGCGCTGACACGGGGTCGAGCCGTCCGTAGTAGAGCCCGTCAGGCAGCACCAGCGCGTTGCCGGCGAACCGGTCGCCGCCGATGTGCGAGACCTCCCACGTCTCCTCGGGGAAGGCCCGCGACAGCGCGGCCGCGACCGGACGGCCGCGCTCGGCGCAGCAGGCGTCGTGGCGGCCGTGGGTGCAGACGCAGAGCAGGGTGCCGTCGTACGGCGTGAGGCCGGGGGAGCGCCCGGCGCCCAGCGCCTGGAGGTCGAGGTCGAGCAGCGCGTGGGGGTCGGCGAGGACGGTGGTCTCGAGCCAGGGGCGCGCCGGGTGCGCCCACGCCGCGAAGACGCGGAGGCCGTCCTGGCCCTGCGGGTGGCGACGGCGGTCGGGTCGCCGCACCAGCAGAGGGCGGACCTTCGCGGCAGCCGCGGCCCGGGTCAGGGCTGGCCCCAGCCCGTCGGGGAGCCGAGCGTCGCGGAGGGCGGAGGTGCCCCACGAGCCGGCGTGCTCGACCAGCAGGAACGCGCGCACGGTGGAGGCGGTGCCGGGCAGCGGGTCGTCGCGCAGCAGGCTGGCCGCCGCGCACCGGAAGGCCGGGTCGCGCGACGTCACGGCAGGATCTCGAGCAGGCCCTCACGTACCAGCCGGCGGCAGAGCACCAGCCGGCTCTGCGGGTCGAGGTGCCCGGCGAGGTCGGCCGGGCAGAGCTCGCGGCGCGACCGCAGCTCGTCGAGGGCGGGGCCCAGCCAGCCGGGAACGTCGACGGTCCGGTCGCCGAGCAGTACGTCGATCCGGTCACCGCGGGTGACCAGCACGCACGGGTGCCCGGCGCGGCGCCGCAGCGGGGTGGTGTCGTCGAGGTCGCGGACGGCGAGCACGTCGCGCAGTCCGCCCGGGAGCCGTGGTGGCCGGGTCGTGAGGAACCGGCGCACCTCCGCGGTCACGGCGGCGGTGGTGTCGAGGTCGCGGAGCCGGTCGGCCACGTGGCCCAGCCGGCGGCCCAGCTCCTCGACCAGCACGGCGGGGTCGTCGAGGTAGCCGCCCGGGAGGTGCTCGTCGGGCACCCCTGCGAGCACCTCGGCGACGCTGCGCTCCACCAGGCCGCGCCAGGTGAGCTGGTTGATGCCGAGGGTCACGTGGAGCGACACCGTGTCCTGCGCACGGGCGGCGTGCGGGGTGCCGGTCGGCAGGTACATGGCCACGCCGGGTTCGAGCAGCACGTCGTCGGGGTCACCGGGGCCGTCGGGGCTGTGCACCTCCCACCGCTTGGACCCGGCGGTCTGGAAGACGAAGACGTCGTGGGCGTCCGAGTGGACGGCGAACCCCTGCGACCCGGGTGGGGTGAGGTAGGCGTTGGCCTGGCA
>JBAZRQ010000024.1:0-10976 GCA_041662925.1 Nocardioides sp.
GCCGGCGGCGAGCTTGCCGGAGTAGACGCGCACGTAGATCAGCTTGCCGAGGTGCGGGTCGGTGGCGATCTTGTAGGCCAGGCCCGAGAACGGCTCGTCGTCGGACGGCTTGCGCAGGATCTCGACCGTCTCGTCCTTGACCGAGTGGCCAACGATGGCGTCGACGTCGAGGGGCGAGGGGAGGTACTTGACGACCGCGTCGAGCAGGGGCTGGACGCCCTTGTTCTTGAACGCGGTGCCACACAGGACGGGGTTGATCTTGTCGGCCAGGGTGGCGCGACGGATCGCGGCCTCGAGCTCGTCGACGCTGAACTCGCCCTCGTCGAGGAACTTCTCCATGATCACGTCGTCGACGTCGGACAGCGTCTCGAGCAGCTTCTCGCGGTATTCAGCGGCCTGCTCGACCAGCTCGGCCGGGATCTCCTCGACCGCGTAGTCCTCGCCGATCGTGGTCTCGCCGCGCCACACCAGGGCACGCATGCCCACGAGGTCGACGACGCCGATGAAGTCACCCTCGGCACCGATCGGCAGCTGCAGCACGAGCGGGGTGGAGTTGAGGCGGTCGACCATCATGTCGACGCAGCGGAAGAAGTCGGCACCGGTGCGGTCGAGCTTGTTGACGAAGCACATGCGCGGCACGGAGTACTTGTTGGCCTGGCGCCACACCGTCATGGTCTGGGGCTCGACACCGGCGACGCCGTCGAAGACCGCGACAGCACCGTCGAGGACGCGCAGCGAGCGCTCGACCTCGGCCGTGAAGTCCACGTGTCCCGGGGTGTCGATGATGTTGATCTGGTGGTCCTTCCACCAGCAGGTCGTCGCGGCGGACGTGATCGTGATGCCGCGCTCCTGCTCCTGCTCCATCCAGTCCATCGTGGCCGCGCCCTCGTGGACCTCACCGATCTTGTAGGTGATGCCGGTGTAGAAGAGGATGCGCTCGGTGGTGGTGGTCTTGCCGGCATCGATGTGAGCCATGATGCCGATGTTGCGGACCTTGTTCAGGTCCGTGGTGATGTCGACAGCCACTGAAAGTCTCAGTCCCTCGGAAGTTGTTGGGGTGCGGGTGGCGTGAGGGGTACGGCGTACCCCTCACGCATGTGTCACCAGCGGTAGTGGGCGAAGGCCTTGTTGGACTCGGCCATCTTGTGGGTGTCCTCGCGCTTCTTCACAGCGGCGCCGAGGCCGTTGGACGCGTCGAGGATCTCGTTCATGAGGCGCTCGGCCATGGTCTTCTCGCGGCGCTCGGCCGCGTAGCCGACGAGCCAGCGCAGCGCGAGCGTGGTGCCGCGCGTGCCCTTGACCTCGATCGGGACCTGGTAGGTGGCGCCACCGACCCGGCGGGACTTGACCTCGATGGACGGCTTCACGTTGTCCATCGCACGCTTGAGCGTGACGACGGGGTCGGTGCCGTTCTTCTCGCGGCAGCCCTCGAGCGCGGTGTAGACGATGCGCTGAGCGACCTGCTTCTTGCCGTCCTGCAGCACCTTGGAGACCAGCTGGGAGACGAGCTGCGACCCGTAGACCGGGTCGATGTCGATCGGCCGCTTCGGGGCGGGACCCTTGCGGGGCATTAGCTCTTCTCCTTCTTGGCGCCGTAGCGGCTCCGGGCCTGCTTGCGGTTCTTGACACCCTGGGTGTCGAGCGTGCCGCGAATGATCTTGTAACGGACACCGGGGAGGTCCTTCACCCGGCCGCCGCGGACGAGCACGATGGAGTGCTCCTGGAGGTTGTGACCGACACCCGGGATGTAGGCGGTGACCTCGACGCCACTGGACAGGCGCACGCGGGCGACCTTGCGCAGAGCGGAGTTCGGCTTCTTGGGGGTGGTCGTGTAGACGCGGGTGCAGACACCGCGGCGCTGGGGCGAACCCTTCAGGGCAGGCGTCTTGTTCTTAGACACCTTGTCCTGGCGGCCCTTGCGGACCAGCTGGTTAATCGTGGGCACCTGGCGGTTCCCTTTCTTGTGGCTATCAGTGCTCGGCGACTTGCCGAGCACGGCGAATTACGTCGGTTCTGTGTGCCTGTGGTGTGTGCGCCCGGATTTGGGCACGCGCAACGGTCTGGTCGTACCAGACACGACGACCGAGATTACCGGCCGCCCGGGTGAGGGTCAAAACGCCGTCACCGCCTGGCGCCGGCCGGTCGGGGCCTGGCTCAGGCCCGGACCAGCTCGCCGGAGACCGCCGCCTCGGTCCGCGCCTTCGCCCACAGGTAGACCGCGCTCGAGAACAGTACGCCGACCACCGTCAGCGCACCCCCCGCGATCAGGGTCCAGCGGGCCCCGAAAGCCTCCCCGACCCAGCCGATCAGCGGCGCGCCCAACGGCGTACCGCCGATGAAGATCATCATGTAGAGCGCCATCACCCGCCCGCGCATCCCTGCGTCGGTGTTGAGCTGCATGAACGCGTTGGCGCTGGTGATCATGGTGAGCGCGGTGATGCCGAGCAGCGGGCACAGCAGCGCGAAGACGAGGTACGACGGGGCGAGACCGGAGACGATCTCGAGCAGCCCGAAGGTCACGGCCGCACCGACCACGAGCCGGTGCCGCACCCGCTCGCGGCTCGCCGCGAGCAGCGAGCCGGCCAGGGAGCCGACGGCCATGAACGTGCCGAGCAGGCCGTACTCGGCGGAGCCCTTGTCGAAGACCTGGGTGGCCATCAGGGCCGAGGTCATCTGGAAGTTGAGGCCGAAGGTGCCGGTGAAGAACACGATCCCGAGGATCAGCAGCAGGTCGGGGCGCATCCGGACGTAGGCGACCCCGGCGCGGATCTGGCCGGCCTCGCGCTTGACCAGGTCGGCGACGTGGAGGGCCGCACCGTCGAGGCGCGCCAGAGCGAGGATCGGGGCCGCGTAGGTGAGCCCGTTGAGAAGGATGACCCAACCGGTCGCGGGCACGCCGGACCCGAACGCCGCGATCGCCAGGCCGGCGACGGCCGGGCCCAGGATGCGCGCGGCGTTGAAGCCGGCCGAGTTGAGACCGACGGCGTTGGTCAGGTCGTCGGCGTCGACGATCTCCGACACGAACGACTGCCGCGCGGGTGCGTCGAAGGCCGACGAGACGCCGAGCACGAGCGCCAGCACGTAGACGTGCCAGATCTGGACGGTGCCCGTCACCGCGAGCAGGCCGAGCACGATGGCCGGGACGGCCATGCCGACGTTGGTCAGCTGCAGCAGGCGGCGCTTGGGGATCCGGTCGGCGACCAGGCCGGCCACCGGTGAGAGGAGCAGGAACGGCAGGAACTGCAGCCCCGTGGTGATGCCGATCGCCGCCGCACTGTTGGCAGTCAGCAGCAGCACCAGCCAGTCCTGGGCGACGCGCTGCATCCAGGTGCCCGTGTTGGACACCAGGTTGCCGACGGCGTAGAGGCGGTAGTTGGGGTTGGACAGGGAGCGGAAGGTAGGGCTCAACCAGACGCCAGCCTTTCGAGGATCGGGGCCGCGCGGCGCAGCACGGCACGTTCGTCAGGGGTGAGGTCGCGCAGCCGCCGCGTCAGCCACTCGTCGCGGCGGGCGCGGTCGGCGAGCAGGGTGGTGCGACCGCGCTCGGTCAGCTCCACCAGGACCTGGCGGCCGTCGGTGTCGTGCGGGCGACGGCCCGCGAACCCGCCCTCCACGAGGTAGTTGACGGTGCGGGTCATGCTCGGCGGCTGCACCATCTCGATCTTGGCGAGGTCGCCGACGGTGAGCTCGCCGTTGCGGTAGAGCGCGCCGAGCACCGCCATGGAGTTCATGCTCAGCTCGTTGTCGGGGTCGCGCTCGCTGGCCAGCCGGCGCCGCAGGCGCATGACGGAGAGCCGAAGCTCGGCGGCGAGTCCGGCGTCGGTGCGGGCGACCTTCTCCACAGTGGGCATATCGTTAGCATAAGTCATTACCTGTGCTAAGTATTCCGGGATTGCCCGAGCGCTCGTCAGGGGCGCAGGTGGAGCAGCTCCACAACGTGCGGCCAGGCAGCGGCGCCGAGCTCGGCGTCCGCCTCGGGCGACCCGCCCCGGGCCATCGCCTGGCCCCGTGCGACCGGCGCCTCACCCGGGAAGGTCACCCGATGACCGGCCCCCGGGTGGGTGACCACCCGGGTGCCGCGACCGTGCGCCGTACGGCGTGACGCGACGGCGCGGGCGAAGTCGGCGCCCGGCCAGACCTGGTCGTCCTCGCCACCGATGACCAGCACCTCGCCCTCGATCCGCTCGACCGGGATCGTGGCCCGCTCGGCGACCGCGGGGTCGGACGCGAGGCTGCGCTCGTAGAGGGAGCGGTACGCCGGCGGGTCGGTGTCGGGCGCCCACGACTCGTCGAACGGCACGAAGTCCAGTGGTCGGCCGCGGTGCGTCCAGTGCGACGTCTGCCGGCCGTCGTCGACCCCCGCCCAGACCACCGGGCTCGGCGCGACGGCGACGACCGCCCGCACCCGGGCATCGAGCGCCGCGACCAGGAGTGCCGCCTCGGCCCCGAAGGAGGTGCCGAGCACCGCCAGCCGGTCGCACTCCCCCGCCAGCCGGTCCAGACCCTCGACGAAGACTTCCAGCGGCACCTCGTACGGACCCGGCTGCTGACCCGGACCGCCGAACCATCGCAGCGCCAGCGCGGTCGCGCCGTGCGCGGTCAGCAACCGGGCCCGGTCGTCCTCGGGCGCGCCACTGGACCCGGAGAGCACCAGCACGCCGGTGCTGCTGTCGGGACGCGCGGGCACGAGCGTCAGCTCAGCCAGTCGGTGAGCGGGGAGATCGCGAAGTAGACGACGAAGAGCGCCGCGACGATGTACATCAACGGGTGCACGTCGCGGTACTTGCCGACCACGAGCTTGATCAGCACGAAGGAGATGAACCCCGCGCCGATGCCGACCGAGATCGAGTAGGTGAACGGCATCAGCACGATGGTGAGGAAGGCCGGGATGGCGATCTCGGGGTCGTCCCACCGGATGCCCGTCACCTGCTGCATCATCAGGAAGCCCACGAGCACCAGGGCGGGGACCGCCGCCTCCGACGGGATGATCGCGACCAGCGGGGCCAGGAAGATCGTCAGCAGGAAGAGCACACCGGTGACGACGGAGGCGAGCCCCGTGCGGGCACCCTCCCCGACCCCGGCGGCGGACTCGATGTAGGACGTGTTGGAGGAGACCCCGGCGGCCCCGCCGGCCACGGCGGCGAGCGAGTCGACGACGAGGATGCGCTGGGCGTTGGGGGGCGTGCCCTCGTCGTCCAGCAGCCCGGCCTCGGCCCCGATGGCGGTCATCGTGCCCATCGTGTCGAAGAAGTCGGCGAGCATCAGCGTGAAGACCAGCAGCAGGGCGGACACGACGCCGACGGACCTGAACGAGCCGAGCAGCGAGAACTCGCCGAGCGTGGCGAAGTCGGGGAGGTCGAAGGCGTCGCCGGGCCAGGACGGGACGGTGAGCGCCCACCCGGTCGCGCTGTCACCGGCCGCTCCGAGGTCGCCGACCATCTCCACGATGATCGCGACGACGGTGGTGACGATGATCGAGAGCAGGATCGCGCCCCTGACGCGACGCACCCACAGCCCGATGAGCAGCACCAGCCCGAAGGCGAAGACGAGTACCGGCCAGCCCGCGAGCTGCCCCGTCTGGCCCAGCTGGACGGGGACGGTCGTGTGGGCGGCGTCGGGGATCCGGCGTACGAAGCCGGCGTCGACGAAGCCGATGAGCGCGATGAAGAGCCCGATGCCGACCGAGATCGCCACCTTGAGCTGGGCGGGGACCGCGTGGAAGACCGCCTTGCGGAAGCCGGTCAGCACCAGCACCAGGATCAGCAGCCCCTCCAGCACGACCAGCCCCATCGCGTCCGCCCAGGTCATCCGGGAAGCCACGGCGACAGCGAGGAAGGCGTTGAGCCCGAGCCCGGTGGCGATGGCGAGCGGGAAGTTGGCGACCGTGCCCATCAGGATCGTCAGGACGCCGGCGACGAGGGCCGTCGCGGCCGCGATCACCGGGAGGTTGGGAGCGGCCCCTCCCCCGAGGAAGTTGCCATCGATGTCCGGGGCATAGCCGAGGATCAGGGGGTTGAGGACCACGATGTAGGCCATCGTGAAGAACGTGACGATGCCGCCTCGCACCTCACGGCCCACCGTCGAGCCGCGCTCGCTGATCTTGAAGAACCCGTCGACACCCGTTCGCGGGGGGAGCATGTTGGTGGTCACGAGGCATGAGCCTTCCAGAGCTCGCGCCCGCCGTCACCACGGTGGACTACCGTGAGGGCGTGGAGCTGCGCGACGACCAACCGATGGCGCACGAGTTCAGGAACCGCACCTACTTCCTGGCCGACGTGGAGCCGCTCGACGTCGACGGTGTACGCACCGTCCAGGTCGGCACCGCGGTGTTCTTCCTGGCCTTCGTCGCGCTGCTGCCCTTCTACGGCCGGCTCGCCGAGGACGACAACACCTGGTGGCTGTGGATGTGTCTCGCGGGAGTCGGACTGGGTCTGTTCGGCCTGGAGTACTGCCGGCGCCGACGCACCCTCCGCACCGAGCTGCAGGCCGACGAGCCGGCGGCCGATCCCGCCGAGTAGCGGCGTGACCTGGGCGACAGACCCGTTTGCCCGCACGCTCGGCGGGTAACCGCACGGACATGACTGCCAAGCTGCACTACACCGTCCCCGGCATGACCGAGTCCGACGCCACCCGCGTCGTGGAGCTCCTCCAGAGCCGGCTCCACGCCTGCAACGACCTGCACCTCACCCTCAAGCACGTGCACTGGAACGTCGTGGGTCCGCACTTCATCGCCGTCCACGAGATGATCGACCCCCAGGTCGAGGCCGTCCGCGGCTTCGCCGACGACCTGGCCGAGCGGATCGCGACGCTCGGCGGCTCCCCCGTCGGTACGCCGGGCGCGCTGGTCGCCGCTCGCACCTGGGACGAGTACTCCATCGGCCGGGCCACCACGCAGGAGCACCTCGGCGCGCTCGACGTCGTCTACCAGGGCGTGATCGGCAGCTACCGCGACGCGTTCAAGGAGCTCGACGAGCTCGACCCGGTCACCCAGGACATGTTCATCGGTCAGACCGAGCAGCTCGAGCTGTTCCACTGGTTCGTGCGGGCGCACCTCGAGGACAAGGGCGGGCACCTGTCCACCGGCGACGCGACGTCCGAGCAGGAAGCCGCAGCCGCCGCTTCCCGGTAGTCGACCTGGGGGTGACTCAGATGAGCTCGTAGCCGTCGCTGGAGAGCGTGTCGAACGCGTGCTCCGGCATCGGCTCGCGCTCGTGCTTCTTGGCGAGGCGGACCTCGGAGTGCGCCCCGCAGCCGTGGTCGAACGAGACCGCGCGGCCGTCGTCGTTGGCGTCGCCGTTGGCGCACACGCCGAACGTGCCGCCCAGGGGCCCGGCGATGCGCACCAGGAAGCCGCAGGTGAAGCAGGTGTCGGGCGCTGCCTGGGCCAGCGGCGAGGCGGGCCCGGCGTCGCTGTCGTACCACCGCTCGGCGGTGAGGTCGCGACCCTCGGGCGAGAGCGTGCGGACGCGTCCGAGCCCGAGGTCCTTGGAGACCTCACGGATCTGCGCCTTGTCGTCGGCGTCGAGCGGGTCGTCGCCGAAGGAGTACGTCGGCACCAGGCGCGGGTCGTCGTCGGCGACGGGGAGCAGGTCGCCGGGCGAGAGGTCACCGGGCTGCAGCCGCTCGCGGTAGGGCACCCACTCGGGCGCGACGATCGCCTCGTCGCCGGGGATCAGCACGACCTCGTCGACGGTGACGGTCTTCTGGCGGGAGGCGCGGGCGACGGTGACCGACCAGCGCCACCCGACGTAGCCACGGCGGGTGCACGCGAACAAGTGGGTGACGACACGGTCACCCTCGGCCTGGGATCCCAGGTGCTCGCCCACGTCGGCGGCGTCCACGTCCTCGAGCAACGCGGAGCGAGCCTCGTCGGCCGCTGCCGCGGCCACGGGGTCGGGTTTGCTGCGCACGATGATGGCCACGGCCAAAGCATGACTCATCGGGTGCGCGGCTGTCAGGTCGGGCCGGGGTGTCCGGCCCGGGACGACCTGCGAGCGGGCAGGATGTGCCCATGACATCCCCGCCCCCGGAGCCTCCTCCGACTCCGGGCTCGGCCGACCGGGCGCGGGCGGTCGGTCGTGGCCTCGGCACGGGAGCGAAGGTCACCGCACGCGGGGTGCGTGGCGCGGCCCGCGTGACCGGCCGGGCCGGCTCCTACACGGTGCGCCAGGCGCGCCGGGCGGCCAATGCGCAGGGCGCGGACCAGTCCGGGCTGTCGCGGCTGATCGAGCTGCACGCCTGCAACGCCGCCGCCGACGCGGCGGTCGTCATCTCCTTGGCCGGCACCCTGTTCTTCGCGGGCGCGACCAGCGACGCGCGCGGTCAGGTGGCCCTGTTCCTCGGGCTGACGATGCTGCCGTTCGCGATCGTGGCCCCGCTGATCGGGCCGTTCCTCGACCGGTTCAGCCATGGCCGCCGCTGGGCGATGGGCGGGACCTTCGCGCTGCGCGGTTTCCTGTGCTGGGTGCTCGCCGACGCCGTGGCCAACGACTCGGCGTGGCTGTTCCCCGCCACGCTCGGCGTGCTCGTCTCCTCCAAGGCGTACGGCGTGACGCGCGCCGCCGCCGTACCCCGCCTGCTGCCGGACGACCTCACCCTGGTCAAGGCCAACGGCCGGGTCTCGCTGTCCGGTGTGGTCGGCGCGGGCATCGCGGCGCCGTTCGCCGGGCTCGCCGCCACGGTGGGTGCCGAGTGGTCGCTGCGCCTCGCGTTCCTGATCTTCGTGCTCGGCACGATCGCCGCGATCCGGCTGCCGGCGCAGGTCGACTCGAGCGCCGGTGAGCAGTCGATGGTCATGCGGCGTACCGACAGCACCGGCCGCCGCGGCACCCGCATCCCCCCGGCCGTCTCCTTCGCCCTGCGCGCCAACTGCGGCCCCCGCTGGCTCTCGGGGTTCCTCACGATGTTCATGGCGTTCCTGTTCCGCGACAACCCGATCGGCGACTACGGACCAGAGCTGCTGCTGGCGATCGTGATCGGCGGAGCCGGACTCGGCAACACGATCGGCATCCTGTGCGCGTCGCTGCTGAAGAAGATCAACCCGGCGGTCATGGTGGTCGTCGCCCTCATCGCCGATGCGGTCGTCGTACTGCTGGCGGGGATCTTCTACGGTGTGGTCGCGCTGGCCATGATCGGACTCACCGCGGGGCTCGCCCAGTCGCTGGCCAAGGTGTCGCTCGACGCCACGATCCAGGCCGGCGTGCGCCCCCGCGTGCAGGCCAGCGCCTTCGCCCGCAGCGACACCACGCTGCAGCTGGCATGGGTGGTCGGCGGTTTCGTCGGCATCGCGCTGCCGCTCTACCCGCGGCTCGGCCTCGGTGTCGCCGCCGCCGTGCTCGCCGCCTGGACGTTCTTCGTGCTCGCCAGCCGCCCCCGCCACGGTCGACCAGCCGTGGGCGGCGCCCCGATCTGACCCCTCCCCCTCGGGAAAGTACGGAACGTTTTCGACCTCAGATCGCCCGTTCACGGTCGAAAACGTTCCGTACTTTCCGGGAGGAGAGGTCAGAGCTCGAGCTCGTCGGCCAAGGCGCGGAGGAGCTTGGCGGCGGGCTTGGAGGTGCGGGCGTCGGGGTGGCGGCCGTGGCGGTAGGCCTCGCCGACGCCGTCGAGCAGCCGGATCAGGTCCTCGACGATCGGGGCCATCTCCTCGGGCCCGCGCCGCTTGGCGTGCTGCTGGTTGCGCGAGACCGAGGCCGTGGCCTCGAGCACCCGCACCTGCAGGGCCTGGTCGCCGCGGCGACCCTGGGCGATGCCGAACTCGACGCGGGTGCCGGGCTTGAGGGTGGTGGTGCCCTCGGGCAACGCGTCGGTGTGCACGTAGACGTCGGGGCCGCTCTCCTGGGACAGGAAACCGAACCCCTTGTCGGCGTCGAACCACTTCACCTTGCCTGTGGGCACGGTCAGACCTCTCTAGACCGCCCGGCCGTTCCGAGCGCGATCGGAAAGCCTATGGCATGTGGGAGTCGAGCCACGACGGGAAATCCCCCAGGCCGTCGAGGACCACGTGGGTTCCGGCCGCTTCCAGCTCCTCGCGGGTACAGCCGCCGGTCAGCACCGAGACGCTGAGGACGCCCGCGGCGAGGGCCCCCTCGACGTCGTGGACGTGGTCGCCGACGTAGATCGCGGCTCCCTCACGGCGCAGCACGTCGGCCTTGCCGATGCCCCACACCCAGCCCTCGAGCAGGTCGATGTCGAGGCCGAGGTGCTCGACGTGGAGCTCGGCGTTGCGGGGGTACTTGCCGGTGACGACCAGGACCCGGCCGCCGTGGCGCCGTACGGCGGCGATCGCCTCGTGCGCCCCGTCGAGCACCGGCACGGACGCGATCGCGTGCGCAGGGTAGAGCTCGCGGAACCGGTCGCCGGCCGGCCCGATCGCCTCCTCGTCCAGGTGGCCCGCCAGCAGCGTCTCGAGCGGCGGGCCGAGCTGCGCGGTCATCTCCAGCACCGGGAACGTGACCCCGAGCTCGGAGCCGAGCACCTCGAGCACCGCCCCGAAACCCGGGACCGTGTCGATCAGCGTCATGTCGAGGTCGAAGCCGACCACGAGCGGGGGTGTGTCCACCTCGCCAGGGTAGGTCGGGGGCGAGCACTGACACTTCTGGGGTTCGTGAGACAGAATGGAAGACTCCCCCGAAGGACTGAGGACGTCGTGCACCCAGCAGTACGCCGGCACGGTCAGCGCGTGACGCGCCTGACCGGTGTCGTCGCGCTCGCGTGCGCGGTGCTGGCCGCCCCCGGGAACGCCGCCGGAGCCGGCCCCGACGACTCCCCCGCCGACGCGCCCGCCACGGCCCGCCCGGACGGCACCGCCCTGCACCTGGTGACCCTGCGCGGGCCCGGACTGGCGGGCACCGAACGCGGGCCCGGCCTGCTCCGGCCGCTGCAGATGCGGGCCCAGCAGGACCAGACCCTGACCCGGGTCGGCGCGGCCGAGCCGGTCTACCGCTGGACGACGGCCCTCAACGGGTACGCCGCCC
>JBAZRQ010000025.1:0-10924 GCA_041662925.1 Nocardioides sp.
GACGACCTGCGGGCCGGCAGCCTTCGCCTGGCGATCGCCGAGTCGTCGGCGCGCACCGCCGCCAACGACGCGAAGGCCAGCGAGAGCGGTCGGCTGATCGCGCGCGGCTCGGGAGCCACCACCGAGCCGCTGTGGGCGGGGCATGCCCAGGACGTGGTGGACAACGCGTCCCGCGAGACCCTGCCGATGTGGCAGCAGTACGCCGCGCGGCACACCGAGATCGTCGCCGCGGACGACGCCGGCGACTGGAACGCCGCGGTCCGGCTCGCCACCTCGACCGAACCCGACAGCAGCAGCGAGGCCCTCGCGGCCTTCGACCAGGCCTCCCAGGGGGTCGTAGCAGAGGCGGCGTCCACGACCACCGACAGCCTGCGCTCGGGCGGCGTACTGGCCGTCCTGCTCACGATCGTGACCCTGCTGGTGGGGCTCCTGGCGGCGGGGTCCGCCACCTGGGGAGTCACCCAGCGGCGGAAGGAGTACTCATGAGCATCCGTTCCCTGGCCGGCCTCGCGGTGCTGGCGGGGCTCGTCCTCGGCGGCTGCGGAGGCTATGACGAGACGGTCCCCGAGGCACTGCCGGAGGCCAAGGCGACGCCGGCGGCGCCCGCGACCACGCCGGCCGCGTGCGTCGACGACACCTCGCCCACCCGCTCCTACGAGCCCGTCGGCGCGCTGCCGGACCCGGGTGCCTTCCCCTCCCGCAGCACCATGGCCGAGATCTACGAGCGCGGCCGGCTGATCGCCGGCGTCTCCGCCGACACCTACCTGCTGGCGTCCAACAACCCGTTCACCGGGCAGATCGAGGGCTTCGACATCGACATGGTCGAGCAGGTGGCCGAGGCGATCTTCGGTGACCCGTTGGCCTACGAGCTGCGGGTGATCACCGCGGGGGACCGGTTGACGGTGCTCCAGGAGGAGCAGGTCGACGTCGTGGTGCGCAACATGACCATCAACTGCGTGCGGTGGCAGTCGATCGCGTTCTCCGCGGAGTACTACCGCTCCGGCCAGAAGATCCTGGTCCGCAGCGACCTCGCCGACGGCGAGGGTCCGGTCGTCGACACCCCGGCCGAGCTCGCCGACCTGCGGGTGTGCGCACCCACCGGCACCTCGAGCCTCGACAACATCAAGCGTGAGTCGCCCGAGGCCGAGATCGTGACCGCGAGCAACCACACCGGTTGCCTGGCGCTCTTCCAGCAGGGCGCCGTCGACGCGATCACCGGCGACGACACCGTGCTCGCCGGCCTCGCCACCCAGGACCCGTACGCCGTCGTACCCGAGCAGGAGGCGTTCTCCGCCGAGCCCTACGGGATCGGCGTCAACGCCGACAACGAGGACCTGGTGCGGTTCGTCAACGGCGTGCTGGAGCGGATGCGCGCCGACGGCAGCTGGAAGGCCAGCTACGAGAAGTGGCTGGCGCCCACCCTGGGTGGGGGAGCGACGCAGCCCCAGCCGGTCTACGGCCGGACGCCGTGACCCTGACCGCGCCGGCGGCGCCGGGCCGGATGGGGCAGGCGGTGGAGCCGACGCTCCTCCAGTCCTACCTCGGCGAGCTCGAGGCGTGGGTGCGCGGACGCAAGACCGAGCTCGACGAGCTCGACGCGGCCGCGCTCGCGGCCAACCGGGGCGCCGACGTCACCTCCGACATGGCCCTGTCGCTGGCGCTGTGGAAGGCCGTGTCCGACCGTTACCAGCTGGTCTTCGCGACCTGGGACGGCGGCCGCGTGCTGCAGGCGGAGCGCGAGAAGCTCTCGACCCTGATCTGGGGCCGGCTCGACGGGGCGAGCTCGTTGCCCGGCGGCCTGGTCGTCTCGCTGCCCGAGGCGTGCCGGCTCTCCGACGCACTCGCCGGGCAGCTGCGCACCAGGCTCTCGCTGGTGCCCGGTGCCGACGCGGCGGCCGCCCGGATCAAGGACCTGCGCGCCCAGTGCGAGCGGCTGCGCGACCAGGTGGCCCTCGAGCCGGCCAACGGTCGGGACGCCGCGGTCCGCGAGCTGGCCGGGCTGATGAGCCGGCTGGGGGCCGTCGCCGAGAAGGCCGAGCGGGGCGCCGACGTGGGCGGGCTGCTCGCCCCCCTCGAGCACGACGCCACCCGCTTCGAGCGCGACCTGATCGTCGGCAACGCGCGCCGCCGCGATGCGCGCGGCCAGGTACAGCGGGCGCGTGAGCTGCGCGCCGACCTCGAGGCCCGCGAGGCCGCGCTGACCCACCTCGCCGAGACCTGCGTGCGCACGGTCGACCCCGCCCCGCGCTACGCGATCCCCGATGTCGACGCGCTCGGCCCGATCCCCAACACCCCCGACACCATCGGCCCCTACCTCGAGCGGCTCGACCGGGTCGGCCAGGCCCTCTCCCTCGCGCAGGAGAAGTACGCCGCCGCGCTGGCCGAGCACGCCGAGCTCGGCGACCTGCTCGAGGCCTACGTCGCCAAGGCCCGCGCCCTGGGCGTCGCCGACCGCGACGACCTGCGCGACAGCGAGCACCAGGCGCGGGCCGTGCTCGCGCGCCAACCCGCACCCATGGCGGTCTGCCGCCAGCTCGTCTCCACCTACCAGACCTGGCTGAACCAGCTCGGCTCCACCGCGCGATCGAGGGACACCGCATGAGCAACGCGACCTGCACCCAGCCCGGCTGCTCGGGCACCGTCACCGACGGCTACTGCGACGTGTGCGGCATGGCCGCCGCGCCCGGCGCCGCTGCTGCGGCGGTGGCCACGACCCCGGGCAGCCCAGCGTCGAGCGGACCGGTGGCCGCCGACGGCTCGGCCTGCACGCAGCCCGGGTGCTCCGGCACCATCGCCGACGGCTACTGCGACACCTGCGGGATGGCCGCGCAGCCCGGTGGCGCCGCCGCGCCCGCCGCCGGTGGCGACGCGATCTCGAGCGTCTCGACCCGCACGTCGTCGAGTCGCGTCGAGTCGGCCGCGATCGGCTCCAGGCGCGCGCAGGGCACGTCCTCCACGCACCGCACCCGGGCGGCGTCGCAGCGGATGCGCGCGGCCCGGCTGGGCGCCGGGCTGACCGTCGTACCTCCTGCGCCGCCGGTCGACGCGAGCAAGGCGATCAACCCCGACCCGCAGGTGCCCGAGGACAAGCGGGTCTGCTCCAAGTGCGGCACCGAGATCGGCCGTTCGCGGGGCGACCAGCCGGGGCGCACCGAAGGCTTCTGCCCCCAGTGCGGGCAGGAGTTCTCGTTCTCGCCCAAGGTGGGGCCGGGTGACCTGGTCGGCGGGCAGTACGAGGTCGTGGGGGCGATCGCCCACGGTGGCCTGGGCTGGATCTACCTCGCCAAGGACCGCAACGTCTCCAACCGCTGGGTGGTGCTCAAGGGCCTGCTCAACTCCGGCGACCCCGACGCGCTGGCCGCGGCCATCGCCGAGCAGCAGTTCCTCGCGCAGGTCGAGCACCCGCTGATCGTCGAGATCTACAACTTCGTCACCCACGAGGGTGCCGGCTACATCGTCATGGAGTACGTCGGCGGCAAGTCGCTCAAGCAGATCCTCAAGCAGCGGATGCGCGACAACAACGGTGCCTACGACCCGCTGCCGGTCGACCAGGCGCTGGCCTACCTGCTCGAGGTGCTGCCGGCGTTCCAGTACCTCCACGACCTCGGGCTGGTCTACTGCGACTTCAAGCCCGACAACCTGATCCAGGTCGGCGACGCGGTCAAGCTGATCGACCTCGGCGGCGTCCGCAAGATCGACGACCAGCACTCCGCGATCTACGGCACCGTCGGCTACCAGGCACCGGAGGTCCCCGAGGTCGGGCCCAGCGTGGCCTCCGACATCTACACGATCGGCCGCACCCTGGTCGTGCTGTGCATGGAGTTCCGCGGCTACCAGGGCACCTACCTCCACACGCTCCCCTCCCCGGAGTCGACGCCGCTCTTCGCCGAGCACGACTCGCTCTACTGGCTGATCGCCAAGTGCTGCGCGCCCGACCCGGCCGACCGGTTCGCCTCCGCCGACGAGCTGCGCGTCCAGCTGCTCGGCGTGCTCCGTGAGGTGGTCGCGGCCCGCACCCAGGGCACCGCCCTCACGTCCGCGGCCTCGGTGCTCTTCGAGTCGCCGGCGACCTCGTCGGCGGCGCTCGAGTGGTCCCAGCTGCCGTCCCTGAGGCCCGACACCGCCGATGACCAGTACGCGTGGGTCTCCGGCCTCGGCGCCGACGACCCGTCGCAGCGGCTGGCCGACCTCGAGCAGGCGCCGGAGAGCACCGCCGAGGTCTGGCTCGCCCGCGCCTACGCCGCGCTGGAGATGCAGGAGCCCGCTCGGGCCCGCGGCTACGCTGCCGACCTGCTCGCGCAGGACCCCTGGGAGTGGCGGGCGCTCTGGGTCGACGGCCTGGCCGCCCTGCAGCTGCAGGACTGGGACACCGCCAAGGCCTCGTTCAACGCCGTCTACCAGCAGGTGCCCGGAGAGCTCGCGCCCAAGCTCGCGCTCGCGGTGGCCTGTGAGCGGGGGCAGCTGCCCGAGGTCGCCGAGGCGCTCTACGCCACCTGCGCGAGCACGGACGCGACGTACGTCGCCCCCGCGTCGTTCGGCATGGCCCGGGTGCGGGCGCAGCGCAGCGACATGCAGGGCGCGGTCACGGCGCTCGACCAGGTGCCGTCGACCAGCCGGGGCTACCCGGAGAGCCGCCAGCTGCGCGCCGACGTACTGCTGTCCGGTGGCGCCCAGGACCTCGCGCTGCTCGACCAGGCGCTGCGCTCGATCGAGTCGGTGCAGATGGACCCGCGCACCCGCGAGACCTACACCGTGCGCATCCTGGGGCAGGCGCTCGAGGTGGTGCTGAAGAGCAGCGCCCGGCCGGATGCCAGGGTGGGGTCCTACCCGGCCACCGAGTCCGGACTCCGCGACGGGCTCGAGAGGTCCTACCGGGCCCTGGCCCGTGACGCCACCGAGCAACGGCAACGCGTCGAGCTCGTCAACCAGGCCAACGCCGTACGGATGTGGACGCTGACATGACCGACACCCAGACCTGTCCGTCCTGCGCGGCGGACATGCCCGCCGGCACGCTCTTCTGCGAGAGCTGTGGTGCCTCGCTGAGTGGCGCGGCCCCGGTGGACCCTGGCGCCCGCCCGGTGGACCTCAAGGGTGCGCTGCCGGCCGACGGGACGACGCCGCTCGACGAGGCCGCGCCGATCAGCGCCGCCACCCGGTCGGCGGGCCAGGCCCCGGCCGAGGCCGTGCCGGCCCGCGTGCCCTGCCACAGCTGCGGGGGGACGGTCGGTCCGGACGGCTACTGCGAGCAGTGCGGCACCAAGGCACCCAGCGAGCGCGACCACTTCCGGGAGGCGCCGGCCGACTGGGTGGCCGGGGTCTGTGACCGCGGCATCCGCCACAGCCGCAACGAGGACGCGATGGCCCTGCTGGCGTCGCCGGTGGCGGGGGAGCGGGCCCTGCTGCTGGTGCTCGACGGCGTCTCCAACACCGACGACTCGCACATCGCCTCGCTCGCCGGCGCCCGCGCCGCCCGCGAGGTGCTGCGCACACCGCTTCCGCAGGGCATGGGTACGCCGGAGGGCCGGGTCGCCGCGGTGACCAAGGTGTTCACCGACGCGGTCGCGGCCGCCAACGCCGCGGTCGTGGCGACCACCCCCGAGGGCTCGCTCAGCCCACCGTCGGCCACCTTCGTGTGCGTGGTGGTCGAGGGCACCCGGCTCTCCTTCGCCAACGTCGGCGACTCCCGGGCCTACTGGTTCCCCGACGGCGCCCCCGGCGTGCAGCTCTCGGAGGACGACTCGGTCGCGCAGCAGCTGATCGCCTCGGGGATCTCGCGCCAGCAGGCGGAGACGTCCCCGCAGGCCCACGCGATCACCAAGTGGCTCGGCCGGGACGCGCGGGACCTGTCGCCTCGCGTCGGTGAGCTCGACGTGACCGGCCCGGGCTGGGTGCTGGTCTGCTCCGACGGCCTGTGGAACTACGCCTCGGCGCCGGAGGACCTCGCGGCCCAGATCCAGGCCAGCGGGGCCACCGAGCCCGCCGCCCTCGCGCTCGCCCTGACCGACTTCGCCAACGCCCAGGGTGGCATCGACAACATCACCGTGACGTTGGCACGACTACCCGGATCCCCGGCGGGGCAGAATGCCCCTGCTGAGACCGCCGACCCCGCCGTCGTACTCCAGGAGCAGACCCATGGCTGAGTTCACCGCGTCCGTCTACCAGAACGAGTTCCTGCCCGACGGCGGGACCGACGTCAACGCGATCGTCACGATCACCTGCTCCGGTGCCGGCACCGCCGGCCAGTCCGGCGGCGGCGCCGCCGGTGAGGTGATCATCGTCGACACGTCGGGCTCGATGGGTCCGCAGACGATGGCCGCGGCCAAGGACGCCGCCAAGGCCGCGATCGCCGAGATCGTCGACGGCACCTGGTTCGCGGTCATCGCCGGATCCGACCGGGCGATGCTGGCCTACCCGCAGGTCTCGTCCGGCCCCGGCCTGGTCCAGGCCAACGACGTCACCCGGGCCGAGGCGACCGCCGCGGTGGCCCGCTTCGTCGGCAGCGGCGGTACGGCGATCAGCACCTGGCTCGACCTCGCCGGGACGCTCTTCGCGTCGGTGCCCGAGGTGACCCAGCGCCACGCGATCCTGCTCACCGACGGCGAGAACCGCGAGCAGCCCGGCTCGCTCGACGCGGCCATCCGCCGCGCCACCGGGGTCTTCCAGTGCGACTGCCGCGGTGCCGGCACCGACTGGCAGGTCGAGGAGATCCGCCGGATCGCCCAGGCGCTGCTCGGGACCGTCGACATCATCCCGGAGCCGTCGCAGATGCAGGCGCAGTTCGAGGAGATGATGCGCAGCTCGATGGCGCGCGGCGTCGCCGACGCGCAGCTGCGGATCTGGGCTCCCCAGGGCGCGCAGGTGCTCTTCGTCCGCCAGGTCTCCCCGACCGTCGAGGACCTCACCGACCGCCGGGTCGTGATCAACCCGCTCACCGGCGGCTACCCGACCGGCGCCTGGGCCGACGAGTCGCGTGACTACCACGTGGCGGTCCGGGTCGCGGCGAAGGCGATCGGCCAGGAGCAGCTCGCGGCGCGGGTCCAGCTCGCGCTCGGCGACGACGTCGCCACGCAGGGCCTGGTCAAGGCCACCTGGTCCAACAACTCCGAGCTGACCACGCGCATCGACCAGCAGGTCGCCCACTACACCGGCCAGACCGAGCTCGCCGCGATGATCCAGGAGGGGCTCGCCGCCAAGGCCGCGGGCGACGAGGCCACCGCGACGACCAAGCTCGGGCGCGCGGTCCAGCTCGCGGCCGAGACCGGCAACGACGAGGCCACGTCCAAGCTCAAGAAGGTCGTCGACATCCAGGACGAGCGCGAGGGCACCGTGCGGCTCAAGGCGGCGATCGCCAAGGCCGACGAGATGGCCCTCGACACCGCGTCGACCAAGACCACCCGGATCAAGAAGTGAACGTCTGTCCGGCGGGCCACGACACCGCCGCCACCGACTACTGCGACGTGTGCGGCATCGCCATGGGCGGCCAGTCGGGCACTGGGCCCGACGCTGGGCCCGACGCTGGGCCCGACGACACGGGCACCCTGCCCGTCGTGCCCCCGGCCGCGCCCGACACCACCTCGTGTCCCCACTGCTCGGCGGCCAACCCGCCCAACGCGCTGTTCTGCGAGGCATGCGGCTACGACTTCACCACCGGCACGGTGCCGCGCCCGATCAACCCGCTCGACGTGTCGTCGGGCTCGACGCCGACCGGGGCGACGGGTGACGCACCCGCGGCGCCGGCCGACCCCAACCCGGCCCCGACGCTCACCGACGCGTGGGTCGCCGAGATCTGGATCGACCCCGACTGGTACGCCGACCAGAAGAGCACCGACCCGCTGCCCTCGCCCGGCCTGCCGACCGTCGTACCCCTCAAGCACACGTCGGTGCTGATCGGCCGCGCCTCGCGCAGCCGCAACATCACCCCCGACATCGACCTGTCCTCCGACAACGGCATCAGCCGCCGCCACGCGCAGCTCACCACCGACGGCACCCGCTGGTGGGTCGAGGACCTCGGCTCGTCCAACGGCACCTACGTCGGCGGCTCCGTCGGCCCGCTCCCCGGCACCCCGATCCCCGTCGGCCAGAAGCAGGAGATCGCCTCCGACGACCGTGTCTACGTCGGCGCCTGGACCCGCATCGTCATCCGTCGCGCCACCGACGGCGAGATCTAGGTGACCCGCCCGAAACTTTCGGGCGGGTCAGCGCGGTTCCCGGCTAGTTTCGGGCGGGTCAGCGCTTGGTGGCGATGAGGGTGGAGGCATCGGAGGCGACCATGACCTCGACGGTGGTGAAGCGGTCGTCGGTGAGCCAGCTCTCGCGCAGGGTGTCGACACGGCCGCCGGAGACGGGGGGCCACACCTCGCAGGGGGTGAAGTCGTCGAGCACCACGATGCCGCCGTCCTCGACCAGGTCGGCGACGGCGTCGACGCCCACCTCGCCCGGCTGACCGGAGTCGAGGAAGAGCAGCGAGAACGGTCCCTTGTCGAGCAGGGTGGACCAGTCGGCGGCGAGCACCTCGACCTGCGGGTCGTCGACGAAGATCTCCGCGGCCGCGCGGGCGAGCTTGGGGTTGAGCTCGGCGGTGATGATCTTGGCGTCACCGCGTACGCCGGAGCGCAGCCAGGCCGTGCCCACACCGCAACCGGTACCGAACTCCGCCATCGTGCCCTCGCGGGTGGCCGCCAGAGTCGCGAGCAGACGCCCGGTCTCGTTGCGGCAGAAGGACACGTAGCCGGCCTTGCGGGAGACGGCGAAGGCGCGGTTGACCACGTCGGGAAGGTCGGGGGAGGCGCTCACCCCGAGAGTCTTTCATCCTGGGACGGACGTCTCAGCATGCGAGCAGTTCTCCGAACCCGGTGGCGAGGCCGCGGTGACCGCCCTAGCCTGTGCTCACCATGCGGAGCGTATTCGTACTCATCGAGCGCCGCGGCGAGGCCCAGCAGTAATCACTGCTCAAGAGGCCACCTCGCCGCGGTGAACGGCGTTGTGCGGTCTCTTACCTCGTCTCTCGCTCCGCCGCAGGATCCCGATCAGCGTTCGCGCGATCCGCATCCTGCTCGGTCAGCTCCTCTCACGCGATCCGTGAGTCCGCGTCTCCTGCGGCGGAGCGAAGACATTCGTTCTCGTCTTCCCTTCCACCGTCCAGACAGTGACCGGACCAGAAAGCCAGGAGCAGCGCCATGTACGACATGTATCCCGAGTGGGGACCCGCCAGCCACAACCCGGAGAACCCGCGCAGCTACGAGGCCGTCCAGGCCTCGCTTGACCTGCGAGACAACGGCGGCCAGCGCCCCGACGACAACTAACGTTCGCCCACATGACCACCACTGACTCGAACGCGCCCACCGGCACCGACACTGCTCAGGGCACCCTCAAGCTCGCCGTCATCCCCGGCGACGGGATCGGGCAGGAGGTGACCGCCGAAGCCCTCAAGGTGCTGGAGGTGGCCGCCCCCGCGGGAGTGAAGTTCGAGCCGACCCGATACGACCTCGGCGCGGAGCGCTACCTCGCGACCGGCGAGGTGCTCCCCGACTCCGTGCTCGCGGAGATCCGCGGACACGACGCCATCCTGCTCGGCGCGGTCGGCGGCAAGCCCAACGACCCGAACCTGCCGCCGGGCATCCTCGAGCGCGGGCTGCTGCTGCGGCTGCGCTTCGAGCTCGACCACTACGTCAACCTGCGCCCCTCGCGCATCTTCCCCGGCGTGGCCTCACCCTTGGCCAACCCAGGAGACGTCGACTTCGTCGTGGTCCGCGAAGGCACCGAAGGCCCCTACACGGGCAACGGCGGCGCGCTGCGCGTCGGTACGCCGCACGAGATCGCCACCGAGGTCTCGGTCAACACCGCCTTCGGGGTGGAGCGGGTCGTGCGCGACGCCTTCGCCCGGGCGCAGCGGCGCCCTCGCAAGAAGCTCACCCTGGTCCACAAGACCAACGTGCTCGTCAACGCCGGATCCGTGTGGTGGCGGCTGACCCAGGAGGTCGCCCGCGAGTTCCCGGAGGTCAGCGTCGACTACATGCACATCGACGCGGCGATGATCTTCATGACGACCGACCCGTCGCGCTTCGACGTGATCGTCACCGACAACCTCTTCGGCGACATCATCACCGACCTGGCCGCCGCCATCACCGGCGGCATCGGCCTGGCTGCCTCCGGCAACATCAACCCCGACCGGACCGCGCCGTCGATGTTCGAGCCCGTGCACGGCTCGGCGCCCGACATCGCCGGGCAGCAGAAGGCCGACCCGACCGCCGCGATCCTCTCCGTGTCACTGATGCTCGACCACCTCGGGCACTCCGACGCGGCCGCGGCCGTCGAGGCGGCGGTCATCGCCGACCTGGCCGAACGCACCCCGGCCACCACCCGACGTACCTCCGAGGTCGGCGACGCGATCGCCGCTCGATTGGATTAACGTGCCTCCCATGGACATCAGCACCACGCTCACGAGCACGCCGGTGGCCGACGAGCGCCTGGCGGAGATCCTGGCCAACCCCGGCTTCGGGGTCCACTTCACCGACCACATGTTCCTGGTCGAGTGGACGCCCGAAACGGGTTGGGTCAACGCCCGGATCGAGCCCTACGGCCCGCTGTCCATGGACCCCGCGACCGCCGTCCTGCACTACGCGCAGGAGACGTTCGAGGGGATGAAGGCCTACCGCCACGACGACGGCTCGGTCTGGATGTTCCGCCCCGAGGAGAACGCCGCGCGGATGGTGCGCTCGAGCCAGCGCCTGGCGTTCCCCGAGCTGCCGGTCGAGGACTTCGTGCAGGCGGTCGACGCCCTGGTGGCGGTCGACCAACGCTGGGTGCCCGACCCGGCAGGGGAGAAGAGCCTCTACCTGCGCCCGTTCATGATCGCCAGCGAGGTGTTCCTCGGCGTGCGGCCGGCACAGCACGTGACGTTCCTCGTCATCGCCAGCCCCGCGGG
>JBAZRQ010000026.1:0-10907 GCA_041662925.1 Nocardioides sp.
GACGGCCTACTTCGCCCGCGACCTGAAGGAGTTCGACCTGCCCCTCGCGCCGGCCGGGACCGACTTCCAGAAGCGGGTGTGGGAGCAGCTCGTCGGCATCGCCTACGGCCAGACCGCGTCCTACGGTCAGATCGCGGCCCAGCTCGGCAAGTCCAACGCGGCCTCGCGGGCCGTCGGCCTGGCCAACGGCAGCAACCCGATCCCGATCGTGATCCCGTGCCACCGCGTCATCGGCGCCAACGGCACGCTCACCGGCTACGCCGGGGGCATCGAGCGCAAGCAGGCCCTGCTCGAGCTCGAGCAGGATGCCCTCTTCTGAGCTACTCAGCCGCGGCGCGGCGCAGCGACTCGGAGAGCCGCTCCGCAGCCGCGAGTACGGCGGGCGCGTGCATGCGGCCGGGCTGACGCGAGAGGCGCTCGAGAGGACCGGACACGGACACGGCGGCGATGATCTTGCCGCCGGGGGAGCGCACCGGTGCGGAGACCGAGGCGACGCCCTGCTCGCGCTCGCCGACCGACTGGGCCCAGCCGCGGCGGCGGATGCCGGAGAGGGCGGCGGCGGAGAAGGCGGCGTTCTGCAGGCCGCGGTGCATGCGCTCGGGGTCCTCCCAGGCGAGCAGCACCTGGGCAGCGGACCCGGCGCGCATCGTCAGCTGCGAGCCGACGGGGATCGTGTCGCGCAGTCCGGAGGGGCGTTCCGCGGCGGCGACGCACACGCGGTGCTCGCCCTGGCGGCGCCACAGCTGGGCGGACTCGCCGGTGATGTCGCGCAACCGCGCGAGCACGGGACCGGCGGTGGCGAGGAGCCGGTCCTCGCCGGCGGCGGCGGACAGCTCGGCCAGGCGCGGGCCCAGCACGAAGCGGCCCTGCATGTCACGGGCGACGAGCCGGTGGTGCTCGAGGGCTACGGCGAGCCGGTGGGCGGTCGGTCGGGCCAGACCGGTGCCGGCGACGAGTCCCGCGAGGGTGGCCGGGCCTGACTCGAGTGCGGTGAGCACCAGGGCGGCCTTGTCGAGCACGCCCACACCACTAGAGTTGTCCATATGGCAATACTGCCGTCTCACTCCATGGGATGCAAGGGGTAGTGTTCACGTCGTACTGAGAAGCACGTCACGCAACGCACGGAGGAGTGGTCATGGGCAGGACGTTGTCCGAGAAGGTGTGGGACGAGCATGTCGTCCGATCCGCAGCAGGCGAACCCGACCTCCTCTTCATCGACCTCCACCTCATCCATGAGGTCACCAGTCCGCAGGCCTTCGACGGCCTGCGCCTCGCCGGGCGCACCGTCCGCCGACCCGACCTGACGATCGCGACCGAGGACCACAACGTCCCGACCCTCGACTGGGACAAGCCGATCGCCGACCCGGTCTCGCGCACGCAGGTGGAGACCCTGCGCAAGAACTGCGCCGAGTTCGGTGTCCGGCTGCACCCGCTCGGCGACGTCGAGCAGGGCATCGTGCACGTGGTCGGCCCCCAGCTGGGCCTGACCCAGCCGGGCATGACGATCGTCTGCGGCGACAGCCACACCAGCACCCACGGCGCGTTCGGCGCGATCGCGTTCGGGATCGGCACCTCCGAGGTCGAGCACGTGCTCGCCACCCAGACCCTGATGCAGGCCAAGCCCAAGACGATGGCGGTCACGATCAACGGCTCGCTGCCGCCCGGCGTCACCGCGAAGGACATGGTGCTCACCCTGATCGCCCACACCGGCACCGGTGGCGGACAGGGCTACATCGTGGAGTACCGCGGCCAGGCCATCGAGGAGCTCTCGATGGAGGGCCGGATGACGGTCTGCAACATGAGCATCGAGTGGGGCGCCAAGGCCGGCCTGATCGCCCCCGACCAGACCACGTTCGACTACATCGAGGGCAAGCCGGAGGCGCCCCAGGGTGCCGACTGGGACGCCGCCGTGGCCCACTGGAAGACGCTCGTCACCGACGCCGACGCTGAGTTCGACGAGGAGATCGTCCTCGACGCCAGCGAGATGACGCCGTTCGTCACCTGGGGCACCAACCCCGGACAGGGTGTGCCACTCGGCGCCGCCGTGCCGAACCCCGCGGACTTCGAGGACGCCCAGGACCGGGTCGCCGCCGAGAAGGCCCTGCAGTACATGGCGCTCGAGGCCGGCACCCCGATGCGCGAGGTCAAGGTCGACACCGTCTTCGTCGGCTCCTGCACCAACGGCCGGATCGAGGACCTACGCCTCGCCGCGCAGATCATCGAGGGCCGCACGGTCGACCCCGACACCCGCCTGCTCGTCGTACCCGGGTCCGTACGGGTGCGGATGCAGGCCGAGGCCGAGGGCCTCGACGTCATCTTCAAGAACGCCGGCGCCGAGTGGCGTGGTGCGGGCTGCTCCATGTGTCTCGGCATGAACCCCGACACCCTGGCTCCCGGCGAGCGCAGCGCGTCGACGTCCAACCGCAACTTCGAGGGCCGCCAGGGCAAGGGGGGACGCACCCACCTGGTGTCCGTGCCGGTGGCCGCAGCGACCGCCGTACGCGGGACCCTCTCGTCCCCGGCCGACCTCGAGCCCATCGCGACCCCGAGCGGAGTGAGCTGACATGGAGAAGTTCTCGACCCACACCGGCGTCGGTGTCCCGCTGCGTCGCAGCAACGTCGACACTGACCAGATCATCCCGGCCGTCTACCTCAAGCGGGTCACCCGCGACGGCTTCGAGGACGGGCTGTTCAGCGCCTGGCGCAACGACCCGGAGTTCGTGCTCAACAACGAGGCGTACGCCGCCGGCTCGGTGCTCGTCGCCGGGCCCGACTTCGGCACCGGCTCGTCGCGCGAGCACGCCGTCTGGGCCCTGCAGAACTACGGCTTCAAGGCAGTCGTCTCCTCGCGCTTCGCCGACATCTTCCGGGGCAACTCCGGCAAGGCCGGACTGCTTGCTGCGCAGGTCGACGAGAAGGTCGTCCAGCGGCTCTGGGACCTCCTCGAGGAGTCGCCCGGGACCACCATCACCGTCGACCTCGAGTCCCGCACGGTGCGTGCCGGTGAGGGTCCCGACGCGATCGAGGACTCCTTCGACATCGACGACTACACCCGCTGGCGGCTGCTGGAGGGTCTCGACGACGTCGGGATCACCCTGAGCCACGCTGACGACATCACGGCGTACGAAGCGACCCGGCCGAGCTGGAAGCCGGCCACTCTCTGACAAGAGGGCGCGAACACAATCCCCTTTGTGTGTTGGGGATTCTCGCCCTTTACGCCATTCCCGGATGCTCGTGTCGTTAGCGATCTGATGCCTGAAAAGGCGTGAATCCGGCGTGACTCCTGGGATCTCGCGTTTGCGCGCCCGAAAAAAGAATGGCGAATCATCGGCGTGGTGATTGTGACGATGGCCACCAATGCCTAGCGTGCCTTGATGAAAGTCGAGCAAAGTCTCGGCGCCATTAGTTCATTGGAAGGGAAGCTAGTGAACAAGTCACAGCTCATCGACGCACTCGCCGCTCGTTACGAGGGGAACCGCAAGGCTGCAGCCCACGCACTCGAGTCCGTGCTCGACACCATCACGCGGGAAGTTGCCAAGGGCGAGAAGGTCGCCATCACGGGCTTCGGCTCGTTCGAGAAGAGGGTCCGCGAGGCCCGGTGGGTTCGCAACCCGCAGACCGGTGCCCGCATCAAGGCCAAGAAGACGGCGGTGCCGAAGTTCAGCGCCGGCGCCGATCTGAAGAACGTCGTCTCCGGCGCGAAGAAGCTGCCGAAGCTGACGCTTGCGGCTGCCACCCCCGCGGCCAAGAAGGCGGCCGCTCCGGCCAAGAAGGCGGCCGCGGCTGCCAAGAAGGCGGCTCCGGCCAAGAAGGCGCCCGCCAAGAAGGCTCCGGCCAAGAAGGCGGCTCCCGCGAAGAAGGCGCCCGCCAAGAAGGCTCCGGCCAAGAAGGCGGCTCCCGCGAAGAAGGCGGCTCCCGCGAAGAAGGCGGCTCCGGCTAAGAAGGCGGCTCCGGCCAAGAAGGCGCCCGCGAAGAAGGCGCCCGCCAAGAAGGCGCCCGCCAAGAAGGCTCCGGCCAAGAAGGCGCCCGCCAAGAAGTCCTGATCTACCGCTGACGGGCCGTCCTCTTATCGCCGAGGGCGGCCCGTTTGTCAGGTCAGGTCAGGTCGGGTGAGGTCGAGGCTCGAGACCAGCGCCGACGTCTCAGGGCCGACGCCCAGCGCTACGGCGGCGCGCAGGTCGGCGAGGTCGTCGACATCGCGGCGCAGCGACGCCAGGCCGGCGCCCAGCTCCAGCGCCCCCGACCCGAGGTGCGCGGCGCGCGAGTGGGCACCGAAGCGCGGGTCGAACTCGCCGTACGGCGCGGTGTAGAACGTGGTGCCCACCCCCTCGGCGTCGGCCACGAACGACGGCCCACCGGGCACCACGGACTCCAGGGCGACCGTGAGCTCCGCCGACCGGAGCGCGGGCAGGTCCGCGCACAGGGCGACCGGCGTGTGGTCGGGCCAGCGCCGCTGCGCCTCGGCCACGGCCTGGCGCAGGGCCGCGTTGAGGTCGTTGGTGTCCCCGTCGGGGATGGTGGCGCAGCCGAGGGCGCCCAGCTCGCGAGAGAAGGCCGCGTCGTCGGTCGCCACCAGCACGGCCGCGACGTGGTCGGCGGCCAGGCACGCGGCGACCGTGTCGAGGGCGAACGCGCGGGCCAGGCCGCGGCGCTGCTCGTGGTCGAGACCGACGATGCGCGACTTCCCGAGTGCCGGTGGCTTCACGGGCACGACGACGACGTACGGCGGGACCACGCGCTGATCCTGTCAGGCGACTCGTCGTGCCGACACGTGGCGGTCGTCACTGTGGCGAGTAGCGTGCTCTCCCGTGACGTTGCGAGAGCGCGAGCTGCAGGAGAAGCGAGGCTGGGCGTTCAGCCTCGGTGTCGTCATCGTGAAGCCGACACTGCTCGCGACCACTACCCACGAGTGGCGCGACACCCACAAGCTCCCGGCCTCGGGCGGCTTCGTGATGGTCCTCAACCATGTCTCGCACCTCGACCCGCTCACGGCCGCCCACTTCCTCTATGACCACGGCCGGATCCCTCGCTACCTCGCCAAGTCGGGCCTGTTCAAGAACCGGTTCCTGGGAGGGTTCCTGCGGTCCGCCGGCCAGATCCCCGTCGAGCGGCTGAGCAGGAACGCCGTGGGCGCCTTCGCTGCCGCGGTCACCGCCGTACGCGAGGGCAAGGTGGTCGTCGTCTACCCCGAGGGGACGCTGACCCGCGACCCCGACCTGTGGCCGATGGTCGGCAAGTCGGGTGCGGCCAGGATCGCCCTCGAGACCGGCTGTCCGGTGATCCCGGTGGGTCAGTGGGGCGCCCACCAGATCCTCTACCCCTATGCGAAGAAGCCCGACCTGTTCCCGCGCAAGCGGATCAAGATGTTGGTCGGTGACCCCGTCGCGCTCGACGACCTGGCGGCCCAGCCGGTCTCGCCCAAGGTCATCCAGCAGGCGACCGACCGGATCATGGCGGCATTGACTGCCCTGGTCGAGGATCTCCGTGGGGAGAAGGCGCCCGCGGTCCGCTACGACCCGCGCCAGCACGGCGACCCGCTGACCGGCAACCCCCGCAGCACCCAAGCCCGTCGGGCCAAACGCAGCAAGCCCAACAGTAAGGACGAAGCGTGAGTAAGAAGGTCGCGATCCTCGGTGCCGGCTCCTGGGGCACCGCGTTCTCCATCGTCCTCGCCGACGGTGGCAACGACGTCACCATCTGGGGCCGCCGCGAAGAGGTGTGCGCGGCGATCAACGACCAGCACGAGAACGTCGACTACCTGCCCGGTATCGAGCTGCCGCCCAACGTCTCGGCCACCCACGACCACGAGAAGGCGCTCGCGGGCGCCGACGTCGTGGTGCTCGCCGTACCGTCCCAGTCGCTGCGCGAGAACCTCACCGAGTGGGCGCCGTACGTCGGCAAGGACGCGGTCATGGTCTCGCTGATGAAGGGCGTCGAGCTCGGCACGCTGGACCGGATGAGCGAGGTGATCGCCGAGGTGACAGGTGCGGGTCCCGAGCGGATCGCGGTGATCAGCGGGCCCAACCTGGCCAAGGAGATCGCTCGACGCGAGCCGGCCGCGTCCGTGGTCGCGTGTGCCGACGAGGACGTCGCACAGATGCTGCAGCGACGCGTCCACTCACCGGCTTTCCGGCCCTACACGAGCGTCGACGTGCTGGGCTGCGAGCTCGGCGGCGCCTACAAGAACGTCGTGGCGCTGTCGGTCGGCATGGCGGTGGGCCTGGGCTTCGGCGACAACACCACCGCGTCGGTGATCACCCGTGGGCTCGCGGAGACCGCCCGGCTGGCGATGAAGCTCGGCGCCAACCCGCTCACCCTGATGGGCCTGGCCGGGCTCGGTGACCTCGTCGCCACGTGCTCCTCGCCGCTGTCGCGCAACCGGACGTTCGGCGAGAAGCTCGGCAAGGGCATGACCACCGAGGAGATCGTCGCCTCCACCCGTCAGGTCGCCGAGGGCGCCAAGTCCTGCTCGTCACTGCTGGCCCTGGCCACCCAGTCCGGTGTCGACGCCCCGATCGCCCACCACGTCGACGCCGTCGTCGCCGGCCACATGACCGCCAAGGACATGATGGATGCCTTCATCGCCCGCGACACCAAGGCGGAGACGGACTGACGTCTACGTCGTGAGCGTGTCCAGTGCGGTGACCAGGTCGTGCCAGAGGTCCTCGACGTCCTCGACGCCGACGGAGAGACGCACCAGGCCGTCGGGGATGGTGGCGGGCTCGGCCTTCCAGCGGCGGCGGCGCTCGAACGTCGACTCGACCCCGCCGAGGCTGGTGGCGTGCACCCAGATGCTGGTCTTCTGCACCAGCAGGTCGGCGGCCAGCGCCTCGCCGGCGAGGACGATCGAGATGATGCCACCGAAGCCGGGGTAGCGGGTCTCGGAGACGGCGGGGTGCTCGCCCAGGCGCCGGGCCAGCTCGGTGGCGTTGGACTGGGCCCGCTCGACGCGCAGGTGCAGGGTGCGCAGGCCGCGCAGGGCCAGCCAGGCCTCGAAGGTGCCCGGGGTCGAGCCGAGGAGGTCGCGTCGGCCCTTCAGTACGGCGTACAGCTCGTCGTCGGCGGTGGCGATGGCGCCCATGAGGACGTCGCTGTGGCCGGCGAGGTACTTGGTGGCGGAGTGGACGACGATGTCGGCGCCGAGCGACAGCGGCTGCTGGAGCAGTGGCGTGGCGAACGTGTTGTCGACGACGACGTAGGCGCCCTCCGCGCGGGCGGCCGCGGCGATCGCAGCGATGTCGGCGATCTCGAGTGCCGGGTTGGTCGGCGACTCGAACCACACCAGCGCGGCGTCGACGCAGGCCGCGGCCACGGCCTCGGTGTCGGTGATGTCGACGAGCTCGGTCGTGATCCGGCCGCGGGACTCGAGATCGGCGAGCTGCAGCAGCGTGCCGGTGTAGGAGTGCTTCGGGGCCACGACCTTGCCGCCCTGGCCGACCAGGTCGAGCACGGTGGACACAGCCGCCAGCCCCGACGAGAACGCCAGGCAGCGGCCGCCCTCGAGCGCCCCGAGGGCCTCCTCGAACGCGGTCCAGGTCGGGTTGCCGTAGCGGCCGTACTCCAGGGCCCCGCCCGCGACGTACGTCGAGGTCATGGTGATGGGGGTGTTGAGCGGCTGGTCGGGCTCGTGCGGAGGCCTTCCGGCGGTGACCGCGAGCGTGGCCGGCTTCAGGTCGGGCGAGTCCTCGGTCATGGGAGAAGCCTAGGTCGCTAGGGTCGTCGCGATGAATGCCCCCACCGGCGAGAGCCGCAAGCCCCGCGTCGCAGTCGTGTTCGGCGGCAGGTCCAGTGAGCACGCCATCTCGTGCGTGACCGCCGGCAGCGTGCTCCAGGCGATCGACCGCGACGTCTACGACGTCGTACCCATCGGCATCGCGCCCGACGGCCGCTGGGTCCTCGAGAGCGGCGACCCGGACCGGCTGCGCATCGAGGGCCCGGACCGGCTGCCCAGCGTCGACGGCGACCGCGCGCCGGTGGCCCTGTCGCAGCAGACCGGCAGCACGGACCTCGTCGTCTCCGAGCCGTCCAGCCCGCCGCGCACCCTGGGCGAGGTCGACGTGGTCTTCCCGCTGCTGCACGGCCCGTGGGGCGAGGACGGCACCATCCAGGGCATGTTCGAGATGGCCGGGGTGCGCTACGTCGGCGCCGGGGTGCTGGCCTCCGCGGTGAGCATGGACAAGGCCTACATGAAGATCGTGCTGTCCGCCGCCGGGCTGCCGGTGATGCCCAGCGTCACGGTCACCCGCCGGGAGTGGGCAGCTGACGCGCAGGCCTGCCGGGAGAGGGCGGACGCGCTGGGCTACCCGCTGTTCGTGAAGCCCGCCCGGGGCGGCTCCAGCATCGGCATCTCCAAGGCCCACGACGCCTCCGAGCTCGACGCCTGCATCGAGGAGGCGCACCTCCACGACAGCAAGGCGCTGGTCGAGGTCTCGGCCGAAGGCGCCCGGGAGGTCGAGTGCGGCGTGCTGCAGGCGCTCGACGGGACCCCCGAGACCAGCCAGCCGGCGGAGCTCCGCGTCGGTGCGGGCCACGAGTTCTACGACTTCGCTGCCAAGTACCTGCCCGGCGAGCACACCGAGATCGACATCCCGGCCGACCTGCCGCCCGGCATCGCCGACGAGCTGCGCTCGCTGGCGGCACGCGCGTTCGAGGCCGTGGGGTGCGAGGGCCTGGCCCGGGTGGACTTCTTCGTGATGCCCGACCAGTCGGTGGTGGTCAACGAGATCAACACGATGCCGGGCTTCACCCCGACGTCGATGTTCCCGCAGATGTGGGCGGCGTCCGGGCTCGACTACCCGGCACTGGTGGACCGGCTGATCCGCCTGGCGCTGGCGCGCGACACCGGACTCCGCTAGCTCCTGGGCCCGGGAGTACGAGCGAAGCGAGTACTCCCAATGGAGCGACGAAGTCGCTCCACGGTCAATGGCAGGCCTGGACCTCGTCCAGCTCCGCGATGACCACCTCGGCGAGCTGGGCCACGGCCGCGGCGGCGCCGTCGGGCCGGTAGTCGGCCGGGATCTCCAGCTTCACCAGCGGGCTGTGGCTCATCGCCCACAGCGTGGCGTCCTCGTCCTGCTGCTCCAGCTTCAGCTGGTCCGGGGGAGCGAACCAGCCGACGCCGAGCACCTCGTCACAGGTCGAGAACTCGTCGTACTCCTCGGGCTCCTCGGCCCCGCACGTGAGGACGATCGGAGGGTCGCCCCAGGCCGCGCCCAGCGCGTCGTCCGGCTCGACGTCACCGCGCTCGAGACCGTTGAGCGTGTCGGGAAGGCCGTCGACGAGCGCCTGGCAGGCGGCCCGGTCGTCGTCCTCGAGGTCGACCGAGCTGATCTCGGGCGCACCGCAAGCCGTGAGTGCTGCCGCCAGGCAGGCGGTCACCAGGAGAGGGCCGGCGGACATGGCGACGCCCCGGACACGCGATCCGGGGCGTCGATGCTGGGTGCTCAGGGTCGTGCCCTCAGATGTGGACGACCGGGCAGGTGAGGGTGCGGGTGATCCCGTCGAGGGTCTGCACCTTGGCGACGACGAGCTTGCCGAGCTCGTCGACGTTGCGGGCCTCGGCGCGCACGATCACGTCGTAGGGGCCGGTCACGTCCTCGGCGAGCGTGACGCCCTTGACCGCCGCAATGGCCTTGGCGACCTCTGCGGCCTTGCCGACGTCGGTCTGGATCAGGATGTACGCCTGGACGACCATGCGGATGGCTCCCTCATTCTCGGTGACGCGCTGTAACAGGGGTGTGACGGTCAACCTATCGCTACCGCGCTGAGTGTCCATAGCCGCATGGATCCCAGCATCTGCTGTTATTCCTGCATGACCTTCCCGCCCGAGGCGACACTGGCCGACGCCGGTGAGTTCGGCCTGATCTCAGAGCTCGTCGGCCTCTTCCCCCAAGGCGAGCACGTGCTGATCGGCCCCGGCGACGACGCCGCCGTGCTGCGCGTGCGCACCGGCCACGTGGTCGTCTCGACCGACCTGATGGTCGAGGGACGCCACTTCCGCCGCGACTGGGCCTCCGCCGAGGATGTCGGTCACCGCGCCGCGGCGCAGAACCTCTCCGACGTCAACGCGATGGGCGGCCGCGCCCACTCGCTGACCGTGGGCCTGGCCGCTCCGCCGGACCTGCCGGCGCGCTGGGCGCTCGAGTTCGCGGCCGGCTTCGCCGCGGAGTGCGCGCTCGTGGGCGCGAGCGTGGTCGGGGGAGACGTCACCCGCGCCGACGAGGTCGTCATCGCCGTGACGGTGATCGGCTCCTGCGTGCAGGCGCCCGTCGTACGAGGTGGCGCGGCGCCGGGCGACGTGCTCGCGATCACCGGTCGCCAGGGCTGGGCCGCCGGAGGGCTGGCGGTGCTCGGTCGCGGCTTCCGCTCGCCGCGGGTGCTGGTGGAGGCCTACCGCCGCCCCGAGCCGCCGTACGACGCCGGGCCGCTCGCCGCGGCCGCGGGCGCCACGTCGATGATCGACGTCTCCGACGGGCTGATGGGCGACGCAGGGCATCTCGCCGAGGCCTCTGGGGTGGCGATCGACATCCACCGGGCGGCGTTCGAGATCCCCGAGCCGCTCGTCGCGGTCGGCGCGGCCACCGGTGCGGACCCCCTCAGTTTCATCCTCGGCGGCGGCGACGACCACGCCCTGCTGGCCACCTTCCCCGACGTGGCCTCCGTGCCCGACGGCTGGTCAGTCGTCGGCGACGTGCTCGAGGGCGACCCCGGCGTCACCCTCGACGGCGGCACCTACGACGGTCCCACCGGCTGGACCCACTTCTAGGCGACTGTGGAAATGACGATGGCCGCTCCTCCCCGGTGCGGGGAGGAACGGCCGTCGGAGTTGTCAGAGTCGGGAGTGCGAGCGCAGCGAGCACTCCCGATGGAGGGACGAAGTCACTCCACGGTCAACGAGAGACCTTGCC
>JBAZRQ010000027.1:0-10783 GCA_041662925.1 Nocardioides sp.
CGCGACCAGCACGATGTCGCCGGGACGCGCCCGCCGCACCGCCTCGTGGATCGCGGCGCGGCGGTCCCCCTGCTCGACGACCTCGGCCCCGCCGGGCTCGACGCCGGCCAGCATGGCGGCGCGGATGGACGCAGGGTCCTCGGTGCGCGGGTTGTCGTCGGTGACGATCAGCACGTCGGCCAGGCGGGCGGCGATGCCGGCCATGATCGGGCGCTTGCCGGGGTCGCGGTCGCCGCCGGCCCCGAGCACCACGATCACCCGTCCGGAGGTCAGCGGGCGCAGGGTGCGCAGCGCGGCCTCGACGGCGTCCGGCTTGTGCGCGTAGTCGACGACGACCACGAAGTCCTGCCCCGCGTCGACCTGCTCGAAGCGGCCCGGGACACCGGTGCCGCCGGCGATGCCGGTGGCCACGGCGGCCGGGTCGAGGCCGGCCTCGCCGCAGGCGGCGATCGCGGCCAGGGTGTTGGCCACGTTGAAGTCGCCGGGCACGGGGCAGCCGGCCGGGACGCTCAGCCCGTCCGGGCCGCGGACCGTGAACGACGAGCCGTCGGCGCGCAGCTCCACGTCGACGGCGCGCCAGTCAGCGTCGGCCCCGGAGACCGACATCGTCCGCACCGGGACGGTCGCCTCCGACACCAGCCGGCGGCCGTGCTCGTCGTCGACGTTGACCAGGCCGCGCCGCGACCGCTCGGGCGTGAACAGCGACGCCTTGGCGGCGTAGTAGTCGTCGACCGTGCCGTGGAAGTCCAGGTGGTCGCGCCCGAGGTTGAGGAAGACCGCGACGTCGAAGACGACCCCGTCGACGCGGCCGAGAACCAGCGCGTGGCTCGAGACCTCCATGGCGCAGGCGGCCACGCCCCGCTCGCGCATCATCGCGAACAGGCCGTGCAGGTCGGGCGCCTCGGGGGTGGTCAGGGAGGTCGCGATGTCCTCGCCGTCGACCCGGGTGCCGACCGTGCCGATCACCGCCGCCTTGATCCCGGCCCGCTCCAGGCCGTCCTCGGCCAGGCGGGTGGTCGTGGTCTTGCCCTGGGTGCCGGTGACGCCGATCATCCGCAGCGCGCTCGCCGGCTCGCCGTAGACGTGGGCGGCCAGCCGGCCGAGCACCTCGCGGGGACGGTCGACGACCACGAGCGGTACGCCGGTCAGCCCGTCGGCCGCCTCCGCACCACCGGGGTCGGTGAGCACGGCGACCGCCCCGGCCGCGACCGACGCCGCGGCGAAGGCGATGCCGTGGGTGCGGGCGCCGGGCAGGGCGGCGTACAGGTCGCCCGGGAGGATCCGCTGCGAGCTGAGGGAGACACCCGTGACCGCCACGCCCTCGGGGTCGCCCACGACGTCGACGGAGCCGTAGGTCGAGCTCAGCCAGGCGACGACGTCGGTGAGCGGGACGACCAGGGGGTGCTCGGGTCGGGTGGCCACCGGACGATCATGTCCCATCACCACTCGACGGGCAGCCGCGACGCGGGGGTGCCCGTGGGGGGCACCGCGTAGCGGCGCAGCGCGTAGCCCATCAGCCGCGAGAACGCCGGCCCGGCGACCGAGCCGCCGCCACCGCCGTTGCGGGGGTTCTGGACCACGACGTAGATCGTGAAGCGGGGGTCGTCGGCCGGCGCGAAGCCCGCGAAGGAGACCGTGAACGTGCCGTCGTAGCAGCCGCAGTCCTCGCCGACGCGCTGCGCGGTGCCGGTCTTCCCGGCCACGCGATAGCCCGGTACGGCGGCCGCCGGGGCGACCCCGTCCTCGGGGTCGAGCACCCGCTCCATCATCAGCGTCATCTGGTGCGCGGCGTCCTCGCTGACCACCCGGCGGGTCGTCGCGACGTCGGTGCCGACCTCGTCGCCGTCCTCGGTGACCGCCGAGCCGAGGATCAGGCTGGGGTCGACCCGCACCCCGCCGTTGGCGATGGTGTTGACCGCCGCCGTCATCTGCACCGCGTTGACCGACAGGGACTGGCCGAACGCGATCCGGTCCTGGGTCTGGCTGGTCCACACGCTCGGGTCCGGCAGCAGACCGGCGGTCTCGCCGCCCACGCCGATGTTGGTGCGCTCGCCGAGGCCGAAGCGGGTCAGGTAGTCGCGGAGCTGGCCGTCTGGGAACTTGTCGGCGGCGAGCACGGTGCCGATGTTGGACGACTTGGCGATCACGCCGGCGAGCGTGAGCTTGATCAGGCCGTGGTCGAACCAGTCGCCGATCACCCGGTCCTGGCGGGCCAGCGACCCCGGAACCCGGAGCTTCGTGCGCGCCGTCACCTTGCCCGCGTCGATCAACGCGCTGAGGGTGAGCACCTTCTGGACGGAGCCGGGCTCGTAGACGTCGGTCATCGCGCGGGACTTGTAGGCGTCCTCGTCGTAGTCCTGCGGCCGGGACGCGTCGTACGTCGGGTCGTCGGCGAGGGCGAGCACGTCGCCGGTGCGGGAGTCCATGACCACGGCGATGCCGGAGTCACCGCCGGCCTGCCGCACGGTCTGGCGGATCACCCGCTGCGTGAAGAACTGGAGGTCGCGGTCGATGGTGGTCTGCAGGTCCTGGCCGTCGACCGCCTCGACGACGGTGTTGTCACCGAGCGGGAGCTTGTTGCCGGCCGCGGCCTGGTAGCGGGCCTCGCCGTCGGTGCCGGCGAGGTGCGTGTTGAAGGTCGCCTCGAAGCCGGCCGAGGGCTTGGCGCTGCCGTCGGGGTTGGGTGTGCCGAGGAAGCCGACCAGGTTGGCGGCCACGTCGCGGACCGGGTAGACGCGCACCGGGTCGCGGCGCGTGGCCAGGCCGCCGTAGGCGTCGGCCACGGCCTCGTGCTCGTCGCGGGCCTCCTCGTCGCCGTCCTGCTTCGCCTTCTCGGCGGCCTCCATGGCGTCGGCGGCGAGCTCGCGGGCGTCGGTCAGCACCTCGTTGGCGACGCGGGCCGGCACCTGGCGGGCGATGTACTGGAAGCGGCTGTCCTCGACCCGGAGGCGCTCGAGGGTCCGGAAGTAGTCGACACCGAGCCGGTGGGCCAGGAACTTCGCGAGCTCGGGTGCCTTGGCCGCCGTCATGGCCGGGTCGGCCACGACCATCAGGCCGTCGGCGGAGTCGGCGAGCGGCTCGCCGTTGCGGTCGAGGATGTCACCGCGCTCGGCCGGGAGGGTGACGGTGACCGACCCCTCGGCGGCCGCCATCTCGGCGTACTGCTCGGGGTCGAGCCCCTGCAGCTGGACCAGCCGCGCCGCGAAGAACGACAGCACGATCGCGATCAGGACGAAGCCCGAGCGCATCCGGAACTCCGAGGAACCGCGCATCCGCGAACGTCGGCGCAGGCGCGGGGGTCGGCTCACCGGGCTACTCCTGGTCGGACGCGGCATCAGCGCTGGCGCCGCTGTCGCTGGGGCTGCTGGTTGCGGTCATTTGTACCCGTCGCTGCGGCGCTCTCGCCGTCGCCACGCCCGTCAAGCTGGCCGGCGGTGCTGACGACCTGCTCGATGATCGGCGGGGGGTCGAGGACGCCGGGGCGCTCGGGCTGGTCGTGGGTCAGGTCGAGAGGCACGCCCGGGCCGCCGGCCTCGCCCTCCGTGCGCCCGGTGTCGAGGTAGAGGAAGACCGGGGCTGCTGCCGGCACCATGTCGAAGCGCGCCTGCGCCAGCTTCGCCAGCCGCTGGGGGTCGCGCAGCTCGTCGAGCTCCATCTCGAGCGCCTGCTCCCGGGCGGCCAGGTTGGTGGCCCGCTCCTCGAGCGCGGTGGTGGTGAACGACGCCTGCTGCATCGAGGTGTTGAACAGCAGCAGCCCGACCACGCCGACCAGCATCAGCAGGCTGACCAGCGTCACGAACGGGACCTTGGGTGCCCGCGTGCGTCGGCGGGGTACGACGGTCAGCCGCGCCCGCTCGACGGCGGCCTCGGCGAGGCCGCGCCCCTGGAGGGAGAGTCGGGTGCGGACCGAGGCGGGTGCGCTGCTGCTCATCTATGCGGCTCCTTTGCCGGAGGTGCTGCGGGTGGGGCGGAGGCGTTCGACGGCGCGCAGCCGGACGGAGGCGGCGCGGGGGTTGGTGGCGATCTCGTCGGCGTCGGCCTTCTCGGCGCCGCGGGTGACCAGGCGCAGAGCGGGCTCGTGGCCCTCGGGCACGAAGGGCAGGTCCTCGGGGACCAGGGAGCGGGTGACCGCGGTGAAGGCCTGCTTGACCAGGCGGTCCTCGAGCGAGTGGTAGGACTCCACCACCACCCGGCCGCCGACGGCGATCGCGTCGATGGCGGCGGGGATCGCGCGGCGCAGCACGGCCAGCTCGTCGTTGACCTCCATGCGCAGCGCCTGGAAGGTCCGCTTGGCAGGGTGTCCCCCGGTGCGGCGGGCCGGCGCCGGGATCTCGGCGTAGAGCAGCTCGACGAGCCGCGCCGAGGTGGTGAACGGCTCGGTCTCGCGCTGGCGGACGACGGCCCCGGCGATCTTGCGGGCGAACTTCTCCTCGCCGTAGTCGCGCAGCACCCGGGTCAGCTCGGCGGCGGAGTAGGTGTTGAGCACGTCGGCCGCGGTCGGGCCGGTCGTGTCGTCCATCCGCATGTCGAGGGGCGCGTCCACGGAGTAGGCGAAGCCGCGCTCGCGCACGTCGAGCTGCATGGAGGAGACGCCGAGGTCGAAGAAGACCGCGTCGACCGACGGGAGGCGCAGGTCGGCCAGTACGTCGGGGATCTCGTCGTACACCGCGTGGACGGGGGTGAACCGGTCGCCGTACGGCGCGAGTCGGCGGCTCGCGAGCTCGAGCGCCGCCGGGTCGCGGTCGATGCCGACGACGCGGGCCAGCTCGCAGCGCTGCAGGACCGCCTCACTGTGCCCGCCCAGACCGAGCGTGGCGTCCACCAGGACGGCACCGGTGTGGTCGAGCGCGGGCGTGAGGAGGGCGACCACCCGGTCGAGCAGCACCGGGAGGTGGGAGGGCGACGGCATCAGCGGCCCAGGTGGGCGAGCAGCAGGAACGCGGTCGCGAAGCCGACGGAGGTGACCGCTGAGAACGTCATCAGCACGACGGCGTCGCGCGCCTGGTGGCGGACCCGCCTGACCGGTGCATCCGGGGCTACCCCCGGTGTGACTGGTGTGACGATCATCGGTTCGACCCCGCTCGGGAAGCGCTTGACTCGGCTGGTGCTCGGTGTGGTGCTGGGTGTGGAAGATCCGCAGGACCAGGTCCCTGCCCGCTTCCCGAGGGAAGTGCCGGTTTCTGGTGCCGGGGAAGGTGCCCAGAACTCGGCGAGTACAGGAAGCGGGCGCGAGACCTCGTCCTGCGGATTCGTGTGAAGTTGGGTGCTACTCGTCTTCCTCGTCGAGGTCGGCGAACTTGACGACCTCTGCCTCCTGGTACTCCCGCCACTTGGTGGGGTTCCAGATCTCGAGCCGGTCCCGCACACCGATCACGACGACGTCGCGCTCGAGAGCGGCGTACTCGCGCAGGGGCGCGGGGATGCCGATGCGGCCCTGCTTGTCGGGTGTGACCTCGTCGCCGCCGGAGAAGAACATGCGGTTGTAGCCACGCGCCGCCTTGCTGGTCATGGGTCGCTCCGCAGCGCGGTCGGCCTCACGGTCGAAGACCTCCGGGGGCCAGACGACCAGGCAGTTCTCCTGACCTTGCGTCACGACAACCCCCTCAGCCAGCCGGTCCCGGAACTTCGCGGGGAGGAAGAGCCGACCTTTCTCGTCGAGCTTCGGCGTGAAGGTGCCCATGAACCGCATGGAGCACCTCCTTCGTCAGCCACCGAGACCCACCGCACTGGTCGCTTCCTCCACTTCGCTCCACATTACCCCACTTTGCTCCACCGTCAACCACATTCCTCCGCGTTTCCGGACGCGCCCGCACCGGTCGCTCCCGGGCCGATCACGGGAGGGTCGCGGGCCGATCTCGGGCCGATCGCGGGCGGAAGCGCAACCAAACCGTGACCGCGCGAGTCAGAGAGAGGAGTCGTCAGGCGCGTAAGTTGCTGCGGCGATCTAGGGTGTGGAACGCAGCCTGGAGGTTCCGAGGATCGGGAAGGACCGCACGTGGAGGCATCGACGACCGGCACGACCGCTGGCGCCGCGCCGGCGGTCGGCGCGAGCGCCGACCTGGAGACCCTGGCCCGCGTGGTCACGCGGGTCCGGCACAACATCGAGCGCGTGATCGAGGGCAAGCCCGACGTGGTCTCGTCGGCCCTCGTGGTGCTGCTGGCGGAGGGTCACCTGCTGATCGAGGACGTGCCCGGCGTCGGCAAGACCATGCTCAGCAAGGCGCTGGCCCGCAGCATCGACTGCTCCGTGCGGCGCATCCAGTTCACGCCCGACCTGCTGCCCTCCGACGTCACCGGCGTCTCGATCTTCAACCAGAGCACGCGTGAGTTCGAGTTCCGCCCGGGCGGCATCTTCGCCAACATCGTGGTGGGCGACGAGATCAACCGTGCCTCCCCCAAGACCCAGTCGGCGCTGCTGGAGTGCATGGAGGAGCGGCAGGTCACCGTCGACAACGCGACCTACTTCCTCGAGACGCCGTTCATGGTGATCGCGACGCAGAACCCCATCGAGATGGAGGGCACCTACGCCCTGCCCGAGGCCCAGCGCGACCGCTTCATGGCGCGCGTCTCCATCGGCTACCCCGTCGAGGCGGCCGAGATCGCGATGCTCGACTCCCGGGCGGAGTCCAACCCGCTCGACGACCTCGAGGCGGTCACCGACGCCGCCGAGATCCGCAAGCTGTGCGGGATCGTCGGGCAGGTCTACGTCTCCTCCGCCGTGCAGCGCTACGCCGTCGCGCTGACCGGAGCCACCCGTCGTACCGACGAGCTGACGCTGGGCGCCTCCCCGCGCGCGACGCTCCACCTGGTCCGTGCGGCCAAGGCCTTCGCCGCGATCCACGGCCGCGACTACGTGCTGCCCGACGACGTGCGCGCCCTGGCCCGCCCGGTGCTCGCGCACCGCCTGCTGCCCAGCGTCGAGGCCGCCATGAGCGGGCGCTCGACCAGCACCATCCTCGACGCGATCGTGACCGCCGTACCGGTCCCCGACCCGCAGGCCGGCGCTCAGGCCGACCCGCTGCACCGTGCGTGAGGCGCTCTCCGGTCTGACCGTCCGCGGACGGTCCTTCATCGCTGCCGGAGTCACCGCGATCGTGTGCGCGGTCCTGCTCGGCCAGCCGGCGCTCACCCGGGTCGGGGTGCTCGTCCTGGCCCTCCCCCTGGTCACGGCGGCGTTCATCGGTCGCAGCCGCTACCGCCTCGCGCTCGTGCGCACGGTCACCCCGCAGCTGGTGGCCGCCGGCCAGCCCGCCCGCGTCAGCCTGACCCTGACCAACGAGGGCCGCACCCCCAGCGGGGTGCTGCTCCTCGAGGACCAGGTCCCCTATGTGCTGGGCACCCGGCCCCGCTTCGTGCTCGAGGGCATCGGCCACGGCTGGCGGCGGCACGTGACCTACCAGGTCCGCTCCGACGTGCGCGGCCACTTCGACATCGGGCCGATGTCGGTGCGCGTCAGCGACCCGTTCGGCCTCGTCGAGCTCGGCCGCTCCTTCCAGGCGACCGTGCCGCTCACCGTCACGCCGCGCACGGTCCCGCTGCCCGCGATCCCCCTCGGTGGCGGGTGGACCGGCTCGGGTGACAACCGACCACGCGCGTTCGCCGCCGGGTCGGCCGAGGACGTGACCGTGCGTGAGTACCGCCGCGGAGACGACCTGCGGCGGGTCCACTGGCGCAGCTCGGCCCGGCTGGGTGAGCTGATGGTGCGGCGTGAGGAGCAGCCCTGGCAGTCGCGCGCCACGCTCTTCCTCGACAACCGCCAGCGCGCCCACCGCGGGCAGGGCATCGCCTCCTCCCTGGAGGCCGCGGTCTCGGCGGCCGCGTCCGTCGCGGTGCACCTCAGCCAGCGCGGCTTCGCCGTCCGGCTGGTGACGGCGTCCGGCGAGGACCCCGCCAGCGCCTGGCACCAGCGCGAGGCCGACCTCAACACCGCACCGCTGCTCGAAGCCCTGGCCGTGGTGGAGGCGCTGACGACGGCCCGGATCGACACCAGCTGGCTGGGCGAGCAGTCGCACGGCCTGACGGTGGCCGTGCTCGGCAGCGTGGAGGCCATGGACGTCCCGGTGCTGCGGCGCATGCAGCACCACACCAGCTCGGCCGTGGCGATCGCCCTCGACGTCGACGCCTGGGCGGCCCCGGGCGCCGGTAACGGCGGGGCGATGCCGGTGCTGGTGCAGCAGGGCTGGCGGACGGTCTCCCTGGGTCCCCGCGACCGGCTGGACGCGGTGTGGCAGGACCTCGGGCGCAGCGCGAGCCAGGCCTCGCGGTTCAACGCCGGCAGCGCGCCGCCCGGGATCAGGGTGAACCGGTGAAGCGCTCCCGCGGCAGCCTGGCCAACGCCCTGCTGCTCGCGCTCGTGGCGGCCGGCACGACGTGGGCCGCGACGTTCTCCTGGCGGGGCTTCGACGAGGACTCCTCGACCTACCTCGCTGCCCTGATGGTGCTCGGCGTCACCGTCGCCGTCACCGGCGCCCTGGCCCGGTGGTGGCGGCTGCCCGGCGTCCTGGTCGTGCTGCTCCAGGTGCTGGTCTCCGGGATGCTCGCCTGCCTGATGCTCACGGGCTCTCCACTGCCGATCGGGTCCGCCTGGGTGGAGATGCAGGCCGCCTTCGACGACGCCGTCGCGAGTGCACAGCGCTACGAGGCGCCGGTCCCGATCACGGCGCCGGGCATCCATCCGCTCCTGGTGGCCGGTGGCCTGGGCTGCCTGCTCCTCGTCGACCTGCTCGCCTGCACCCTGCGCCGGGTCCCGCTCGCCGGGCTCCCCCTGCTCACCGTCTACAGCGTGCCCGTGAGCGTGCTGGACCAGACGATCTCCTGGTGGGTGTTCGCGCTCACCGCGGCCGGGTTCCTGGGGATGCTGTTCCTGCACGAGAACGAGCAGATCGGGCGCTGGGGGCGGCCGATCGGCCAGCAGGTCGAGGGCGGGGACACGTTCGGGGTCCGCACCGGAGCGATCAAGACCAGCGCGGGGACGATCGGTGGCGTGGCGACGGCCCTGGCGATCGTCGTACCCCTGGCGATCCCCACCCTCGACCTCAGCGTGTTCGAGTTCGGCAACGGCCCGGGCGGCGACGGGGAGATCACGATCGAGAACCCGATGGCCGACCTACGCCGCGACCTGCGGCAGGGCGAGGACGTCCCGCTGATCCGGGTCGAGACCGACGACCCGAGCCCCGACCACCTGCGGATCTCGGTGCTCACCCGCTTCTCGGACAACGAGTGGAGCTCCGGCGACCGGGACGTGCCGACCACCAACCTGCCCAACGGTGAGATGCCTCCCCTCGAAGGCGTGTCGCCGGACCTGCCCCGTCAGAGCCACGACTACCGCGTGTCCATCAACGAGAACTTCGACTCCACGTGGCTGCCGACCCAGGCACCGATCTCCCGGATCGTGTCCGACGGCGACTGGCGCTTCGACCCTCGCACCATGGACTTCATCGCCAGCCAGGACGACCTGACGACCGAGGGCCTCGACTACGCCATGACCGCGGTCAACCTCGACCTCGACGCCGCGGAGCTGGCGCAGGCACCCTCCGCGGTGACCGAGGAGGGTCTGGAGTTCCTCGCCCTGCCCGACGACCTCCCGCCCATCGTGAGCGACCTCGCAGTCAACGTCACCGAGGGCGCCGCCACTCCCTTCGAGAAGGCGCAGGCGCTGCAGCTGTGGTTCCGCGAGGCGGGTGGCTTCAAGTACGACCTCGAGGAGGCGCCGACCGGCAACGGGGTCGACGAGCTGGAGGAGTTCCTGGACCCCGAGAGGGGCCGGGTGGGCTACTGCGAGCAGTTCGCCGCCTCGATGGCCGTGATGGCGCGGGTGATCGACATCCCGGCCCGGGTCGCCGTCGGCTTCCTCGAGCCGGACCGGGTCGGCTCGGACACCTGGGAGTACAGCGCCCACGACCTCCACGCCTGGACCGAGCTCTACTTCCGCGGCTTCGGCTGGGTGCTCTTCGAGCCGACCCCCGCCGCCCGGGCCGCGGACGCCCCGGGCTACACCACCGACGACGTGCCGGACGTGATCGACCCGACCTTCATCCCGTCCAACTCCGCCAGCGACGACCTGACCAACCGTCCCACCGCCGGGCCCAGCGAGTCGGCACCGGTGGAGGACGATCTCGCCGCCGCCGGTGACGACCAGGGCCCGACGTTCCCGTGGCAGCGCGCGCTCGGCGTGCTCGCCGGACTGCTGGTCCTGGCCGCGGCCGCTCTCACGCCGCGGACGCTGCGTCGACGGCTGCGCGAGCACCGGCTGGCCGGTGGCCCCGAGGAGGCCTGGGCGGAGCTGCGCGCGACCGCGGTCGACCTGCGTCTGCCCTGGCCACGCTCACGGTCACCACGACAGACCCGCGACTGGCTGGTCCAGCAGCTGGGCCGGCCCGACGACGCCCTGGAGCGCCCGGCCCGCGGACCCGAGCAGGCACCCGAGGCGGTCGAGGCCCTGGACCGCCTCGTGCACCGGCTCGAGCGGATGCGCTACGCGCGCACCCACGACGCGGGCCACGACGTGGCGGTCGACGACGACGTGCTGCGCTGCCTCGAGGCGATGGAGCTCGGCGCGACCCCGCGGGTGCGCCGTACGGCGCGCTGGTGGCCGCGCTCGGTGCTGCACCGCGAGTCACGCCGACGGACGGCAGGCGCCAACCGGTCGGAGCCGATCGGCGGCGGCGTGGTCGAGCACGTCGGAGGCTAGGCCGCGAGCTCCGCGCGGGCCACATCTGCTCCCGGCGGAATGGGCCCGCGCGCGTAGCATCCCGGGTCTCGCCGTCAAGGAGCTCCGCCCGCT
>JBAZRQ010000028.1:0-10707 GCA_041662925.1 Nocardioides sp.
CGCGCCGTCGACCTCCAGCACCAGACCGTCGTACGTCGGGTCGTCGCAGGCGGCCTCCCGTCCGTCTCCGAGCGGGTCGCGCGACGCGAAGCCGTCGAGGCCGACCTCGGCGGTCACCGGCTGCGGCGGCTCGACCAGCACGAGGCGGGCGTCGCTGGTCTGCTCGAGCAGCCGCGCGACCGTGCTGTCGCCGAGGGATCCCGTGGAGGTCACGACGACCGTGGTGCCCGCGCCGATGTCGAGCCGGTCCAGCTCGTCGGCGCCGCGCGCGACGGTGACGTCGACACCCTCGTCGTCGAGGACCCGGGCGACCGCCTGGGCCCCGTCCGCGTCGGGGTTGTCCGGGTCGAGCGGCTCGTAGGTGCGCGGCCCGCCGGCCGACCACACGACGACCACGACGGCGGCCAGCAGGCCGAGCGCGATGAGCAGGGTGCTGCGGTGGCGCCGCAGGCGGCCCTCACGGGTCGCGGGAGCTGCCAGGGCGGGGGCCTCCGCGTCGCTGAGTGCCGTCATCGCAGGTCCGTCATCGCAGGGCTGCCAGCTCGTCGTCGAGCGCCAACAGGCCGGCGGCCTGCTCGTGGGTGGCCGCCCGGTCGCCGTAGAGCACCGCGTCGAAGAGCTGCGCGCCGGCGTCGACCCGGGACCGCTGGTGCGGGTACTCCGCCTCGAGGAGCGCGGCGACCTCGTGGGCGGTCGCCCCCGGGGTGTCGTCGAGCCGGCCGCGCTCGACCTGGCGCAGCGTGAGGGCCCGGAAGGCGTCGACCAGGGCGTCCTCGTGCCGTCCGGCGGCCAGGGCGGCGAGCGCTCGCGCCCGCAGCTCGTCGGCGGTGACCTCCTCGGTGGTGAGGACGCTGCGCCTCTCCTGAGCAGCGCGGGCGGTACGACGGGCCCGCGAGACCACGAAGACCAGGCCGGCGAGGAGCAGCAGCACCACCAGCATCGTCGCGAACGTCTGCAGCGAGGGGGCGTCGCTGGCGTTGTCGACGCCGCCCTCGATGCGGCGCTCGAGCCAGTTGCGCAGCCGCTCGAGGAGGTTCTGCTCGTGGTACTCGGGCGCCAGCAGCTCGCGCCGCAGCAGCGAGCGCGCCTCGTCGCCGGAAGGGTCGAGAGGTGGGTCCAGCCTCACGAGCCGATGATCCCGGCCCGCGTCATCAGCTCGACGTCGTAGGCCTCCTTGCGCATCCGCTGGTCGACGTACTGCAGGGTGGCGACCGCCGAGGTGAACGGCGCGACGAACGCCGCCGACACGACGACGGCCAGGGCCTGGGTGACGATCAGCACCAGCGCGCCGTACTCCGCGCTCACGGCCAGCGACAGGACCGCACCGATGATGCTGAACGGGACGGAGAGCATCTGCCCGGCGATGCTCGTCACCACCAGCGTGAGGAGGGCGATCCCGAGCGTGCGCCAGAACGCGCGTGAGGTGAGCCGGTAGCTGCGAGCGATGGCGCCGAAGACCCCGACGGGCTCCAGCATCAGCGCGGGCGCGGGGAGGTAGAGCAGCCGGATCCAGACCCAGAGCATCAGGGCGACGAAGGCGGGGACGGAGAGGACCCCCCACAGCGCGACGGGCAGGACGCTGTCGCTCACGATGACGACCACCACCCAGGCCAGGATGTAGCCGACCACCGCGACCATGACGACCACCAGGACGAGCGCGGCGAGGCCGACCAGCCGCCAGCGCCGTCCGCGGGTCGCGGCCCAGGCCTCACCCAGCGTGCTGCGCCGCCCGACCGCCGCCTCCGACACCACGTGGGCCACGAACGCGGTCACGAACACCAGCGAGACCTGCAGCAGCACCACGCTGAGCAGGGTGCTCCACGAGCCGACCTGGCTGCCGAGGTCGCTCTCGGTCTCGTCGAGGGTGAGCCCGACGGTGAGGGTCAGCAGCGCCGTGACCAGGACCGGGATCGCCATGGTGACCGCGGCGACCAGCACGGCCGCGCCGACGGTGGCCTTGGGGTTGAAGCGGATGGTCCGGAACGCGGCGTCGTACATGTCGCCGAGGCCCAGGGGGCGCAGGGGTACGGCGCCGGGCTTGTGCGCGGCGCCGAGCATGCCCGGCGGAGGAGCCCAGCCGGGCGGCGCCGACGGTGGCGGGGGCCCCCACCCGGGAGCCCACTGCGGGGGAGGCGGGGTCGCCGGACCGCCGGCCGGCGCTCCCGGCGGCGGATAGGACTCGTACCCCGACATGACTCCCCTTCGTCACGTTCATCCTGTCAGGTGGGGCGTGGCTCCAAACCTCGCCGCAGGGGACGGGCGGGTCAGCCACCGGCCGCGTGCGTCGGGAGCACGCACGCCGTGTCGAGACCGAGCACCCGGTTGAGCCGGCCGAAGGCGATCCACGAGCCCAGGCACATGGACAGCTCGACGATCTCGCTGTCGGAGTAGTGCATCTTCATCCGCGTCCAGAAGGAGTCGTCGAGGCCGTGGTGGTCGAGGCAGTAGCGCTCGGCGTACTCCGCGGCGAGGCGGGTCCGCTCGTCGAGGTCCCCGGTGCGGCGCCAGTCGGTGACCGCGTCGGCGAACGTGTCCTCGACCGTGACCCCGTCCTTCTCGGTGCGCCAGTCCTGGCAGAAGAGGCAGCCGTTGATCTGGGCGATCCGCAGCCGCGCCGCCTCGAACTCGCGCAGCGCCAGGGTGCCGTGCTCGTAGACGCTGGTGGCGAACTTCGAGGCCGCGGGCCCGATGCCCGGCACCATCTCCCCCCACACGTAGAGGATCGGGTCCTTGCCCTCGGGTACGTCGATGATCATGCGAGTGCCTTTCCTGCGGTGCTTCTCGGGGTGGCGGCCCGGCCGAGCCGGCCGGTGGCGGGGGAGAGGGGTACGTCGAGGCCGTCGTACAGGCCGGGCGAGGCGGCGCGCAGCCACGGGATCGCGTTGACCAGCCGGTTGGCGGCGGTGGCGTTGCCGCCGGCGGCCCGGTTGCCGCCCTCGTCGGTGGCCTCGAGGCTGACCTCGATCCGGGGGCGGCCCTCGATCACGACGCGGTGCGCGCCGTCGCCGCCGTCCGCCGGCAGTGGCCAGTCGGGGGCCACGTCGCGGGTGATCCGGGTGACGTGCTCGACCACGATCAGCGGCTCGCCGCCCACGATGCCCTGCACCTCGAAGCGCAGCGCCCCCTGGGTGCCGGCGGCGAAGTCGCCCATCGCGTTGGTGACCTCGGAGTCCAGCGGGCGGCGCTCGAGCGTCTCGCGGATCTCGTCGAGCTCCACGCCGAGGGCGCGTGCGACGAGTCGCACCTGGCCGCCCCACACCATCGTCGGCACCCCGGGGGCGACCATCGGCGGCTCGTAGTCCATGGGCTCGCCCATGCCGACCAGGAAGCGCACCGCGTCGGGGGCGTCATAGGTCGAGTAGTCGAAGATCTCCTGGCAGCGGACCTGGTCGACGGTGCCGGCGAGCGAGCTGACCAGCACCGGCAGCAGGTCGTTGCCCCAACCCGGGTCGATACCGCTGACGAACAACGCCGAGCCGCCCTCCTCGGCGGCGGCGAGCAGCGGGTCGCGGAGCTCGGCCGGCGCGCTGCGCGGGTCGTAGAGCGCGTAGATCGCGGGGGTCACGACGACGGCCCCCGACCGCAGCGCCCGTGCGACATCCGCCGCTGCGGCATCCGGTCGGACATCGCCGGAGGCCATGTAGGCCACCGCGTCGGCGTCGGCCAAGGCGGCGGCGACGTCGTGGGTCGCGAGTACGCCGAGTGGTCGCCCGAGGTCGGCGAGCTCACCGGCGTCGCGTCCCACCTTGTCGGGGTTGGCCACGACCACGGCGGCGAGCGTGAGGTGAGGGTGCGCGTCGACCGCCCGGATGGCGGCGCGACCCATGTTGCCGGTGCCCCAGACCGCCACCCGCAACGGGTCGTCTCCGGCAAAGTAGAACGTGTTCTCGCTGACCATGCGGTGAGGCTAGTCCGACCCGGCCCCCCGGGACTACGCCTGGGACAGATCCGATTTGGCGCAGTGCGGGACATCTGCCAAGATAGTCCGGTTGCTCCGGCGGGTTGCCGGGGTGCGGCACATCTTGACTACTGAATCGCGTCTCCCCGCACAGCCTGCGGAGTTTTGCCTCGGTGTCCGGCCTGTAGTCGCACCGAACCAGGAGACCCGATCAGCCTGACGAACCGTCAGGCGCCACAACACCAAGGATCACCCGGTCTTGTGTTGCGAGAAAAACTCGCGACACGCCCGACCGCGGGGGTGGGCGGTGAAGGTGGTGAGCAGCAGGGCGGGACCGACTCAAACCCGAGGACGTTCCGGACAGGTAGTGGACCAGAAGAAGCGAGAGAGACCTATGGCGGGACAGAAGATCCGCATCAGGCTCAAGGCCTATGACCACGAGGTGATCGACACCTCGGCGCGCAAGATCGTGGACACCGTCACCCGTACGGGTGCGAAGGTCGCCGGCCCCGTGCCGCTGCCGACCGAGAAGAACGTCTACTGCGTCATCCGCTCGCCGCACAAGTACAAGGACTCGCGCGAGCACTTCGAGATGCGCACCCACAAACGTCTGATCGACATCATCGACCCCACGCCGAAGACCGTCGACTCCCTGATGCGTCTCGACCTGCCGGCCGGTGTCGACATCGAGATCAAGCTCTGAGGTCGAGGAAATCAGCCATGACTGTTGAGAGAAACGTGAAGGGGCTGCTGGGCACCAAGCTCGGCATGACCCAGCTCTGGGACGAGAACAACCGCATCGTCCCTGTCACCGTGATCGCCGCGTCCACCAACGTGGTCACCCAGGTCCGTCACCCCGAGACCGATGGCTACAACGCCATCCAGGTCGGGTTCGGCGAGATCGAGGGTCGCAAGATCACCAAGCCGCAGGCCGGACACTTCGCCAAGGCCGGGACCACCCCGCGCCGCCACGTGGTCGAGATCCGCACCTCCGACGCGGCGTCCTACGCCGTCGGCCAGGAGCTGCCGGTCGAGACGTTCGAGGCCGGCGAGGTCATCGACGTGACCGGCACCAGCAAGGGCAAGGGTTTCGCCGGTGTCATGAAGCGTCACGGCTTCCACGGCGTCGGCGCCTCCCACGGTGCCCACAAGAACCACCGCAAGCCCGGTTCGATCGGCGCCTGCGCCACGCCGGGCCGCGTGTTCAAGGGCGTCCGCATGGCCGGCCGGATGGGTAGCGACACCGTCACCACCCAGAACGTCACCGTGCACGCCGTCGACACCGACCGGGGCCTGATTCTCGTCAAGGGCGCCGTTCCCGGCCCCAAGGGCGGACTCATCGTCCTGCGCTCGGCTGCGAAGAAGAGCCAGGAGGCCTGAGCAGATGGCTACCAAGACCGACACCAAGGCCCCGGCCAAGAAGGCTCCGGCCAAGAAGGCCGGCGCGAAGGCGAAGACCCTCAAGGTCGACCTTCCCGCCGAGATCTTCGACGTCGCGGTCAACATCCCGTTGATCCACCAGGTCGTCGTCGCGCAGCAGGCTGCTGCTCGTCAGGGCACCCACTCCACCAAGCGCCGCGGTGAAGTCCGCGGTGGTGGACGCAAGCCCTACAAGCAGAAGGGCACCGGCCGCGCCCGTCAGGGCTCGACCCGCGCACCGCAGTTCGCCGGCGGTGGCGTCGTCCACGGCCCCAAGCCGCGTGACTACGACCAGCGCACGCCCAAGAAGATGAAGGCCGCCGCCCTGCGCGGAGCCCTCAGCGACCGGGCCCGCAACGACCGCATCCACGTCGTCGACGCGCTGGTGACCGGCGAGGCACCCTCGACCAAGGCCGCTCTCGCGGCACTGCTCGAGCTCTCGCCCCGCCAGCACTTCCTCGTCGTCCTCGAGCGCGCCGACTCCGTCACGTGGCTCTCGCTGCGCAACGCCAAGCAGGTGCACATCGTGGCCGTCGACCAGCTCAACACCTACGACGTGCTGGCCTCCGACGACGTCGTCTTCACCAAGGGCGCCTATGACGTCCTGGTGAACGGCGCCGGCGCGGCTGCCGAGACCGCCGAGGAGGGCGACAAGTGAGCACGCTCCACAAGGACTACCGCGACGTTCTGATCGCGCCCGTGGTGTCGGAGAAGAGCTACGGCCTCCTCGACGCCAACAAGTACACGTTCCTGGTGCGCCCGGACTCCAACAAGACCGAGATCAAGATCGCGGTCGAGAAGGTGTTCGGCGTGAAGGTGACGTCGGTCAACACGATCAACCGGGTCGGCAAGACACGCCGCACCCGCAACGGTCTTGGCAAGCGCAAGGACACCAAGCGCGCCATCGTCAGCCTCGCCGAGGGCCACCGCATCGACATCTTCGGGGGACCGGTCTCCTGACCGGCCCACGACTAGGAAACTGATATGGCTATCCGCAAGTACAAGCCGACTACGCCGGGCCGTCGTGGCTCGTCCGTTGCCGACTTCGCCGAGGTCACCCGGACCACGCCGGAGAAGTCGCTGACTCGTCCGCTGCCCAAGAAGGGCGGCCGCAACAACCAGGGCCGGATCACCACCCGGCACCAGGGTGGCGGTCACAAGCGGGCCTACCGGATCATCGACTTCCGTCGCTACGACAAGGACGGCGTGCCGGCCAAGGTCGCTCACATCGAGTACGACCCCAACCGCACCGCCCGGATCGCGCTGCTGCACTACGCCGACGGCGAGAAGCGCTACATCGTGGCGCCGAAGGACCTGACGCAGGGCACCGTGGTCGAGTCCGGCGTCGCCGCCGACATCAAGCCCGGCAACAACCTGCCGCTGCGCAACATCCCCGTCGGTACGACGATCCACTGCGTGGAGCTGCGTCCCGGCGGCGGGGCCAAGATCGCCCGCTCCGCCGGCAACAGCGCCCAGCTGGTCGCCCGTGAGGGAAGCCGCGCCACGCTCCGCATGCCTTCGGGCGAGATGCGGTTCGTCGACGTGCGCTGCCGCGCCACGGTGGGCGAGGTAGGCAACGCCGAGCAGTCCAACATCAACTGGGGCAAGGCCGGCCGCATGCGCTGGAAGGGCAAGCGCCCGACCGTCCGAGGTGTCGTCATGAACCCGGTCGACCACCCGCACGGTGGTGGCGAGGGCAAGACCTCGGGTGGACGCCACCCGGTGTCACCGTGGGGCAAGCCCGAGGGCCGGACGCGCAAGCGCAAGGCCAGCGACTCCCAGATCATTCGTCGCCGCAAGTCCGGCAAGGGTAGGAAGTAACTGACATGCCTCGTAGCCTGAAGAAGGGCCCCTTCGTCGACGACCACCTTCAGAAGAAGGTGGACGCCGAGAACGCCAAGGGCAGCCACAACGTCATCAAGACCTGGTCGCGCCGGTCGATGATCGTGCCCGACATGATCGGTCACACGATCGCCGTGCACGACGGACGCAAGCACGTCCCGGTGTTCGTGACCGACGCGATGGTGGGCCACAAGCTGGGCGAGTTCGCCCCCACCCGCACCTACCGCGGACACGTGAAGGAAGACCGGAAGGGACGTCGCCGATGAGCACCACCGAACGCCATCGCACCAGCGCGCGTCGTGAGTCGCTGCTCGGCGACCAGCCGGGCGCCTTCGCGAGCGCCCGCTTCGTGCGGATCACCCCGATGAAGGCCCGCCGTGTCGTCGACATGGTCCGCGGCATGCCGGTAGGCGACGCGCTGTCGCTCCTGCAGTTCGCGCCGCAGGCTGCCTCGGAGACGGTCTACAAGGTGCTCGAGAGCGCCGTCGCCAACGCCGAGACCACCGAAGGGCTCGACACGCACGACCTCGTCGTGTCCGTCGCGCACGTCGACGAAGGTCCGACGATGAAGCGCTGGCGCCCCCGTGCCCAGGGCCGTGCGACGCGAATCCTCAAGCGCACGAGCCACATCACCCTGGCGGTCCAGCCCGCCGACGTGGTCGCGGCCAGCAAGAAGAAGCGGACCCAGAAGAACGGAAAGAGTGCCTGATGGGCCAGAAAATCAACCCGAACGGCTTCCGTCTCGGTATCTCCACGGACCACAAGTCCCGTTGGTACGCCGACAAGCTGTACAAGGCGTACGTCGGCGAGGACGTCGCGATCCGCAGGCTCCTGTCCAAGGGCATGGAGCGGGCCGGCATCTCCAAGGTCGAGATCGAGCGCACCCGTGACCGTGTCCGCGTGGACATCCACACGGCACGCCCGGGCATCGTCATCGGTCGCCGCGGCGCCGAGGCGGACCGCATCCGCGGCGAGCTCGAGAAGCTCACCGGCAAGCAGGTGCAGCTGAACATCCTCGAGGTCAAGAACCCCGAGGTCGACGCTCAGCTGGTCGCCCAGGGTGTCGCCGAGCAGCTCTCCGGTCGCGTCCAGTTCCGCCGGGCCATGAAGAAGGCCATGCAGACCTCGATGCGCTCGGGTGCCAAGGGCATCCGGATCCAGTGCTCCGGCCGCCTCAACGGCGCCGAGATGTCGCGTACCGAGTTCTACCGCGAGGGCCGCGTCCCGCTGCACACGCTGCGTGCCGACATCGACTACGGCTTCTACGAGGCCAAGACCACCTTCGGTCGGATCGGCGTCAAGGTCTGGATCTACAAGGGCGAGGTCGCCGGCACCCGTGCCGAGCGTCAGGCCCAGGCTGCTGCCCGCGCCGGTGTCCCCGGTCGTGGCGGCAGTGGCGCCGGCGGCGGTCGGCCCGCCCGTGGTGCCGGTGCCGAGCGTCCCAGCCGGGGCACGCGTCCGACCCGTGCGGACCGCGAAGCCCCCGCGTCGACCGAGGCTCCGGCCCCGGCCGAGGCAGCAGCTGCTCCCGCCGCCGCGCCCGCCGAGGGCGCCACTCCCGGAACGGAGGCCTGAGCCATGTTGATGCCCCGTCGCGTCAAGCACCGCAAGCAGCACCACCCCAACCGAAGGGGTGCGGCCAAGGGCGGCACCAAGCTCGCGTTCGGTGAGTTCGGGATCCAGGCGATCGAGGGTCACTACGTGACCAACCGACAGATCGAGTCGGCCCGTATCGCGATGACCCGCCACATCAAGCGCGGCGGCAAGGTGTGGATCAACATCTACCCCGACCGCCCGCTGACCAAGAAGCCCGCCGAGACCCGCATGGGTTCCGGTAAGGGCTCCCCGGAGTGGTGGATCGCCAACGTGAAGCCCGGCCGTGTCATGTTCGAACTTTCCGGCGTCGACGAGACGACTGCCCGCGAGGCCATGCGCCGCGCGATGCACAAGCTCCCGATGAAGTGCCGGTTCATCTCGCGAGAGGCGGGTGAATTCTGATGGCTTCAGGCATCAAGGCCCACGAGCTCGACGAGCTCAACAAGGTCGACCTCGAGGCGAGGCTCCGTGAGTGCAAGGAGGAGCTGTTCAACCTGCGCTTCCAGGCGGCCACCGGTCAGCTGGAGAGCCACGGACGGCTCAACACGGTCAAGAAGGACATCGCCCGGATCTACACCGTGGTGCGTGAGCGCGAGCTCGGCATCCGGACCACCCCGGGAACTGAGAAGGAAGAGGCGAGCGCATGAGCGAGCAGCCCACCAGCGAGACGGCTGAGCGCAACGCCCGCAAGGTGCGTGAAGGCCTGGTCGTCAGCGACAAGATGGACAAGACCGTGGTCGTGTCCGTCGAGGACCGCGTCAAGCACGCGCTCTACGGCAAGGTCATGCGCCGCACGAGCAAGCTCAAGGCGCACGACGAGGCCAACGAGTGCGGCATCGGCGACCGCGTCCTCCTGATGGAGACGCGTCCGCTGTCCGCAACCAAGCGGTGGCGTGTCGTTCAGATCCTCGAGAAGGCCAAGTAACCCGTCGGGCCGTCGAGCGAAGCGAGCTTGGCTCGACGGAACGAACAGCCAGCCCGGCGAAGCCGGCCGATACACAGACAGTTCCCCCAGGCTCATCAGGCGATGAGAACCGGGTGACAAGGAGAGAACAGTGATCCAGCAGGAGTCGCGACTCAAGGTCGCCGACAACACCGGTGCGAAGGAGATCCTTTGCATCCGTGTTCTCGGCGGCTCGGGTCGACGCTACGCCGGTATCGGCGACGTCATCGTCGCCACCGTGAAGGACGCGATCCCCGGTGGCAACGTGAAGAAGGGTGATGTCGTCAAGGCAGTCATCGTTCGCACCGTCAAGGAGCGTCGGCGTGCCGATGGTTCCTACATCCGCTTCGACGAGAACGCCGCCGTGATCCTCAAGAGCGACGGCGAGCCGCGAGGCACCCGCATCTTCGGCCCGGTGGGTCGCGAGCTGCGCGAGAAGAAGTTCATGAAGATCATCTCGCTGGCGCCGGAGGTGCTCTGATGGCTAAGGGCAAGAACACCGTGAACATCAAGAAGGGCGACACCGTCAAGGTCATCGCCGGCAAGGACAAGGGCGCCGAAGGCAAGGTCATCAAGGTGCTCCGCGAGGAGCAGCGCGTGATCGTCGAGGGCGTCAACCGGATCAAGAAGCACACCAAGGTCGTCAACCAAGGCGGTCGTGCGGGCACCACCGGCGGCATCATCACCACCGAGGCCCCGATCCACGTCTCCAACGTCATGCTCGTCGAGGGTGACGGCGTGACCCGGATCGGCTTCCGCCGTGACGAGGTCGTCAAGCGTCGTCCCGACGGCTCGACCTACCCCTCGACGCGCAGCGTCCGCATCTCGCGCAAGACCGGCAAGGAAATCTGATGAGCACCGACACCACCGAGGCCACCGCCGAGGCTCCCGCCGAGAAGGTCATGCCCCGACTCAAGACCCGCTACCGCGAGGAGATCCTCCCCGCGCTGCAGTCCGAGTTCGAGATCAAGAACGTCATGCAGGTGCCCGGCCTGACCAAGATCGTGGT
>JBAZRQ010000029.1:0-10681 GCA_041662925.1 Nocardioides sp.
TGGGCGGGTGACGTGCGTCGCCTGGTCATGCTGCAGAACAAGTTGCAGGACGCACTCGAACGTGTCTTCCAGCAGCAGGTGTCCGCGCTCGGCCCCAAGCCGACCGAGAATGACTACGGAGCGTACGACAGAAGTGTCGAGCGGCTTGCGTCTCAGCTCAAACTGGACGTGACGGTCAAGGGCAGGGGCGATCAATGGACGAATGCTGGCGACCTCTCGACAATTCTCGAGGCAGTGGACCTCGCGGAGATCGAAGAGATCTCGATGCGCAACTCACTCATGTCAACGGGAGATACCGGACAGGTTGAGCTGCGGTTCAGGCGGAGTCGTTACCGCCCCGCCGTCGAACTCGGTGTTTCGGGTCCCGACAAGACCTGGGTCAAAGGCCTTAAGCACGATCTCGGAGATGATCTCTCGAGAAACAAACCGCGGTGGGCATTCCTGACCTGGACGTGGACCCCATACCTTGTGAGCCTGGCGGTCTTTATTGCTGTTGTGGTCTCTCTGCAGGCAATCTTCCCGGCCGGATCACTCGATACCTCTCGGCAAGTCTCCGTATGGCTATTGGTAGGCCTTGGGTACACAGCCCTGCTGTTCGGACTCTCTTGGGCGATGCCGAAAGCGATCCCTAGCTTTGAAGTTCTTCCCGTCGGCGAGAAGAGCCGCGGCGGGCGCCGGCTAGCCGCTGTTGTTGGGTTGAGCGCCTTCATGCTCGCCAATGTGATCATCCCTGTCGTTCTGACCTTCATCCTCGGTGATTGATCCGCGCGTTCATTGAGACCGTTGTGTCCCCTCCCACGGCGGGGCGATTTCGGGTGCCAACGGCGCCTTCTCCCAGTCGCGCTACTTTCCGGCGGTTCTCGGCAGGTGCTCCTGGATGTCGTTCACGAACAGGCCCGCCGTTCCCCCTGTGTGAGGCCGCCGTGCTTGTGGCCGAGGTCGACCCTGACAGCGGTGAGTACCTCCTCGAACTCGAACATGACTCTCATGGGGTCTGACTGCGCACGACCGGACTCCTACTTGAGTTCCGCACCTTGATCACGTCGTCCGACACCCACCCGATGACCTGACCCTCCGGACGGGGGCCGAGAATGGGCGCATGGACCTCGCCGCGGCCGCCCTGACCTTCGGGGCGATCTTCCTCGTCGAGCTTCCGGACAAGACGTTCCTGGCGACGCTCGTGCTGGCCACGAAGTACCGGCCGATCCTGGTCTGGATCGGCGTCGGCCTCGCGTTCGCCGTACAGACCGGTGTGGCCGTCGCGCTGGGCTCGGCCGCTTCGCTGCTGCCGCCGGACGTCGTCAAGATCGCGGCGGTCGTGCTCTTCCTCGCCGGCGCCGTGATCCTGGTCCGCGAGGGACGCAGCCACCAGGAGGCCAGCGGCGATGAGTTCGCCGAGAAGGCCAAGCCCGTGCACGGCTTCCGGGCCGTGCTCGCGTCTTTCCTGGTGCTGTTCGCGGCCGAGTGGGGCGACCTGAGCCAGCTGCTGACCCTGTCGCTGGTGGCGAAGTACGAAGCGCCGTTCAGCGTGTACGTCGGGGCGCTCGGCGCCCTGCTCACCGTCAGCGGGCTGGCCGTGGTCGTGGGCCGGAGCCTGCTGCGGGTGATCTCGATCCACGTCCTGCACTACCTGGGCGCCACGGTCTGCCTGGCGCTCGCCAGCCTCACGCTCTACGAGCTCGTCTCCTGAGACCTGAGCCCTGGACGGGGCCCTAGGCTGGGCCCATGACTGCGACCCACGGCGCCGACAGCGAGGTCGGCCGGCTGCGGACCGTGATGCTCCACCGGCCCGGACTCGAGCTCAAGCGCCTGACCCCGCGCAACAACGACAAGCTGCTCTTCGACGGCATCCCGTGGGTCGCCCGGGCGCAGGAGGAGCACGACGCGTTCGCCGAGGCCCTGCGGGCCCGCGATGTCGAGGTGCTCTACCTCACCGACCTGCTCACCGAGACGCTCGGGACCCCGGAGGCTCGCGACACCGCGATCGAGACCGCCCTGGCCGGCCTCGACCTCGGCGACACGATGCGCGGCTACCTCCTCGGGGCGCTGCACGACGCGACCGCGGAAGATCTGACCGGCTACCTCACGGCCGGCATCCGCAACGACGAGGTGCGCGGCGGCTTCGGCCTGGTGACCTCGCTGCTGGCGCACGACGACTTCCTCGTGGACCCGCTGCCCAACCTGCTGTTCACCCGCGACTCCTCGGTGTGGGTGCACGACCGGATCGCGATCACGTCGCTGGCCATGCCCGCGCGCAAGCGTGAGTCGCAGCTGACCGAGCTGATCTACAGCCTGCACCCGCGCTTCGCCGGCACCCCGCGCATCCACGGCCACCACTTCGAGCACGTCGAGGGTGGCGACGTGCTGCTGCTGGCGCCGCGCGTCATCGCGGTCGGCGTCGGCGAGCGGACCACCGCGGCCGGCGTCGAGCGGCTCGCCCGCCAGGTCTTCGAGGCGTCGCTGGCCGACACCGTGCTCGCCGTACCCATCGCCCAGGAACGCGCCACGATGCACCTCGACACGGTCTGCACGATGGTCGACGTCGACAAGGTGGTGATGTACCCCAACGTCGCTCACAGCCTGACGGCGTACGCCGTGACCCACGACGGGCGCACCGACGACGGCACCCTGCTCCTCCACGTGGCCGACGCGGAGCCGTTCCTGGTCGCGGCGGCCAGGGCCATGGGCATCGACACGCTCCACCAGATCGACACCGGGCTCGACCCGGTGACCGCCGAGCGGGAGCAGTGGGACGACGGCAACAACACCCTGGCGCTGGCCCCCCGGGTGGCCGTCGCCTACGAGCGCAACGACGAGACCAACGAGCGGCTCGAGGATGCCGGCATCGAGGTGGTCCGCATCGCCGGGTCCGAGCTGGGCTCCGGCCGCGGCGGTCCGCGCTGCATGAGCTGCCCGGTCGCGCGCGACCCGCTGGTCTGATCCACCTGGGCCGTCTGCGTCCCGACCGTTGACACGGTCGGACGGCGGTGGCAAAACTCGAAGGCTCGGACGGCCCCGTGAGCATCGCCACCCCCCAGCGCGCTGCCGGGTGCCGTCGGTCAGGAGTCGACCATGCTTCGCCGCCACCTCTCGTTCGCCAACGTCACAGCCGTGCTCGCCCTGGTGCTCGCCACGGCCGGCACCAGCTATGCGATGACGCTCCCCCGCAACAGCGTGGGCACCCAGCAGATCAAGCCCAGCGGGGTGACCGCCACCGACATCAAGACCAATGCCGTCCGCTCTCCCGACGTCAAGAACGGGACGTTGCGCGCGGCCGACCTGGCGCCGGGCCTGCTCAACCCCGCCGCGACCGTGCAGACCACCCTCGCCGTCGCGGACCTCGCCGACGGCGCCAAGGCGTCCTACGACGCGTTCTGCCCCGAGGGCCAGCAGGCCATCGGCGGGGGCGGCCGCGGCGACGACGCCAACTCCGAGGCGACCTCCGTCACGTCCTCCCGGCCCGCCGTCAGCTCCACCAGCCTGGAGCCCCCTGCCGCCGGAGCGGGCTTCACCGGCTGGCGGATCACGGTCACCAACCTGGCGGGTGGCATCGCCGCCGGGATCCGGCCGCAGGTGTGGGTCATCTGCACCGACGCCCCGTGACGTCAGGCTGACGTCAGGGTCCGTGACGCACGGCACCGCAGCGTGACCCCTGGCCCGCTGGACACTGCCCAGCGGGTCGGGGAGGATCGCCGACGGGGAGGGCCCCACAGCGAAAGGCCGCGCATGACTTCGTTCTTCGACTCGTTCACTCCGCAGGAGGTCGCGCGGATCAGCGCCCGGGGCCGGCACGTGACCCTGCCGGCCGGCTGGTCGCCCATCTGGGAGCGCACGCCCGCCGACAAGGCCTACATCCTGCTCGACGGCACCGTGTCCGTCCGCAAGCACGGCGAGGAGATCGCCCAGCTCGGCCCGGGCGACATCATGGGCGAGCAGGCGATCATCGACCACAAGCTCCGCAACGCCTCCATCGTGGCCCTGACGCCGCTCGAGGTCATCCACTTCACCTCCGAGACGGTCCGCGAGCTGTGCGACGAGATGCCGTCGTTCAAGGCCGCCCTCGAGGCGGTCGCCAAGTCGCGCCTGGGGTGAACGGACCCGAGACCCCCGACATCCCGGACGGCCCTGACGGTCCCGACCTGGCCGGCGCGCTGGAGGTCGTCGAGACCTACCTGCTCGGCGAGGCTCCCTCGCTGACGCGGGTCCAGGTCGCCGAGCAGGCCGGCGTACCCCTCGAGGTGGCCATCGAGCTCTGGCGGCTCCTGGGGTTCCCGACCCAGGGTGACGACGAGATCGCGTTCGCCCCCCTCGACGTCCAGGCGCTGCGCGACACGCGGGCCCTGATCGAGCTCGGCATCCTGGGTCCCGAGCGGCAGGCCGCCCTCGTACGCACATGGGGACGCAGCTATGCGCGGCTCGCGGAGTGGCAGACCACCCTGCTCACCGACATGGCCCTCGAGAGCGGGGACGACACCTCCGAGACACTGGCCAAGCTCACCGGCGAGGTGCTGCCGCGGGTCGAGGCGCTGCAGTCCTACGTCTGGCGCCGACACCTCGTCAGCGCCGGCAGCCGGCTGCTCGCGGTCGAGGCGCCGGGCTCGCCGGTCTCGCGGCTGGCCGTGGTGTTCGTCGACATCGTCGGCTACACGTCACGGAGCAAGACCCTCTCCGAGGCCGAGCTGGTGGAGTGGCTGGAGTACTTCGAGAGCCAGACGCTGGGGCTGGTCGTCGACCACGGCGTCCGGGTCATCAAGAACATCGGCGACGAGGTCCTGCTCGTCGCCGACGACCCCTTCGCCGCGGTGGAGGTCGCCCTGCTGATGACCGCCCGCGGGCGCGACGACGGTGACGCGTTCCCCGCCGTACGCGCCGGGATCGCGTACGGCGACGTGGTCAGCCGGCTCGGCGACGTGTTCGGGGCCACGGTCAACGTCGCGGCTCGGCTCACGTCCGTGGCGCGCCCGGGCACGGTGGTCGTCGACCGCGGCGCCTACGAGGCGCTGACCGGGCGCACCCACGACGAGAACGACGACAGCCCCGCCAATGACGCGAGCCCCGACAGCGGGGCGCCGTACTCGTTCCGGCGGATGCGCCGGATGTCGGTCAAGGGCTACCCGCGCCTGCAGGCCTGGGCGCTGAAACCGGCGACGGACTGACGACTCAGCGGATCGTGACCTGCCGGTTGGCCAGGCCGGAGCGCGCGGCCCGCTGCTCGGTGGTGAGGTCGGAGGTGTCGGCCAGGGCCTCGGCCAGGTCGGCGGCGAACGCGGCGGCCGGCTCCTCGAGGGCCTCGGCACCGGTGCCGAGCGGCAGGTCCCAGACGGGGGCGAGCAGGCCGTGGGCCCGGAACATGCCGACCAGGCGGGCGCCCGGGGCGATCACGTCCTGGCCCGCGGAGTGCAGCCGCGCGAGCGCGTCGAGGAGCTGGTCCTCGGGCTCCGGCATCACCCAGCGCAGGTGCTCCTTGGTACCGACGTCGGTCCAGTAGGCCGCCTCGACGGAGGTCAGCCGGGACGTGGGGGTCGAGGCCTGGTTGGCCTGCTCCAGGGCCGCCTCCGCGCCGCTGGTGTCGTCGACGTCGCCCAGCCAGAAGTCGAAACCCTCGTGGACGGTGACGTCGAGCGACGTACCCGAGACCAGGTCCTGGAGGCGCGGGCCCGCCCCCGGTGCCTCGGTGAGCCCGACGATGCCGGGCTCCGCGTCGAGCGCCTTGGTCAGGACCGCGCCGAGGTCGCGCGACGGGTCGCCGAAGTTGTGCTGGACCTGCAGGCCGAGCCACACCTGGCCGCTGTCGCGCACCATCGCCGGCGCGGCCATCGGGAGCAGGGTGCACAGCTGCACCAGGCGGTCACCCGCGGCGGCCACGGTGAGCGGGGCGGTGGCCGCGGGCACCAGCTCGCGCATCGCGACGATGTCGCACTCCGAGGGCAGCCCCTCGAAGGGGCGCGCTACGTAGACGTCGTTGCCGCCTCCGGGGGCACCGTGGCACGCCTTGTAGCGCTTGCCCGAACCGCAGGGGCAGGGCTGGCGCGGGGCGACCTCGCTGGCGGTGGTGTTCTCACGTCGGATGCTGCGGTTGCGCTTGGCCATGGCGCCGAACCTATCCGTCCAACAACTCCAGCAGGTACGCCGGGCGGTCGGTGATGACGGCCTTGACCCCCAGGCTCTGGCACAGCTCGAGGTCGGCGGGCGTGTTGACGGTCCACACATGGACGTCGTGGCCGCTGCGGGCGATCCGCCGCGCGAAGCGCGGGTGCTCGCGCAGCTCGTCGATCCCGGGGCCCACGGCCCAGTCGTTGCCGATCACCCGGCGCAGCATCGCCCAGCTCGCCGAGTGCTCGACGAGCTGGACCAGCCGCACGTCCGGCGCCAGCTTCTCCACGCGCTGCAGCGCCGTGAACGATAAGCTCATCACCCGCACCGGCGACCCGGGCTGGTCCCAGCCGAAGTCGCGCAGCATCTCGACCAGCCGCTTCTCCACGAGCCCGCCGTAGCGGGTGGGGTGCTTGGTCTCGATGGCCACCTCGACCGGGCGCTCGTAGTCGGCCACCGTCTCCAGCAGCTTGCGCAGGGTGAGGACGCGGTCGAGCTCCTCGTCGCGGTCGGGAGCCTCGTCGTCGAGCTCGGACCAGGGGTTCTTCCACGACGCGAAGTCGAGCTCCGAGAGCTCGGCCAGGTCGAGGGTGGAGACCACGCCGCGCCGGCTCGTCGTACGGCGCAGGCTGCGGTCGTGCACGCACACGAGGTGACCGTCGGCCGTGAGGCGCACGTCGCACTCCAGCGCCTCGGCCCCGGCGTCGAGCGCCGCCAGGTAGGCGCCGAGCGTGTGCTCGGCGTTCTCATGGCTGGCGCCTCGGTGGGCGACGACCTGCGGCCTCATGCCGACAGTCTTGCGTGTCAGGCCGACGGGCGTTGCGCTGACAGGCCGACCGGCTCGGCTCAGGCGTTCTCCCAGAGCCCGATCACGTTACCCTCGGTGTCGACGAAGTAGGCCGCGAAGCCCATCTCTCCGACGGGGGTCCTCTCGCTGGCGGGCTTGCCACCCGCCGCCTCGATGCTGCGCAACGCCTCGTCGATGCTCGGCACGTCGATCACGATGTTGGGTCCCTTGCCCGGATAGTCCTCGCTGCGCGAGAACATGCCGCCGTTGATGAACCCCGCCTCGCTCGCCCCGGTCTCGGGATCGGTCGGACCTGTCGACACCATCGTGTAGCCCATGTCCGGCATGGACGTCAGCTGCCAACCGAACGTCTCGCCGTAGAACTTCCGGGCCCGGTCCCCGTCGTCGAACGGGATCTCGAAGTGCACCACCTTGCCGGACATGATCAGGCCATCTCGGGGACGTGCAGGTGCGCGTAGGCGAGGTCGTACTCGTGCACGTCGACGATCTCGCCGCTTGCCTCGCTCGCGGCCCGGGCGCGCAGCTGGTCGGCCGAGGAGCGGCTGGCCTCCATCGCGGCGCGGGTCTCCCATGCCGTGGTGGCGCAGCTCAGGCCGGCCGACCGGTTCATCAGCAGGCTGGCACTGCAGAAGCCAGGGGTCTGCTCGAGCTGCGGAAGGACCACGGCCCGGAACGTCTCCGCCATCGTCTCGAGGTCACCCTGCAGCCAGGTGACGCGGCAGCACTCGCCGTGATGGGTGCGGTGCATGACGGCGATCTCCCACTCGTCCATCTGCATCGAGCCGCCGAGGATGTAGCGGCCGCGGTCGCGGATCGGGCGCAGGTGCGCGTCGCCGGCGCGCATGGCCGACTCGCTCTCCCACGAGCTGGTCGCGATGCATTGGCCGGTCTCGCGGTCGACCAGCAGCGAGAGGCCGCGACAGCCCTCGAGACTGTCGAGCGTGGGCACCGCTTCGTTCTTGACGAACGCAATGCCGGCATCGATGTTGCCGGCCCTTCCCTCGAACGTGGTGGAACGTGCGTACACGGCCTTCTCCCCTCTGCGACAAGGCGGTGCCCGGGCCGGCACCGCCGGTTGAGCCCTGTCTACCCCCCTTGGCGCCTGGACGCCATAGCCCAGAGGGCTCGGCTCCCGTCACCGGGAGCGCAGGAACTTCCCGAAGTGCGGGACGGTGAAGGCGACGCTGCCGCGCTCGGCGGAGTAGACGAGGCCCTTCTTGATCAGGCCGTCGCGAGCGGGTGAGAGCGACTGGGGCTTGCGGGCGAGGTGGCGGGCGACGTCGGCGGTGGAGACGAAGCCGTCGCCGAGGTCGGCCATGGCGGTCATGTAGTCGCGCTCGGCGGGAGTGGCGCGGTCGTAGCGGGCGCCGAAGAAGCCGATGGCCAGCTCCGACTCGGCCTCGGGTGCGGCCTCGAGGACGTCGGCGGCGGTGATCGGGGAGCCGACGGCGGCGTCCCAGGTGACCTTGCCGTAGGCCTGGACGAAGTAGGGGTAGCCGTCGGTGAGCCGGTAGAGCTCGTCGAGGGCGGCGTCCTCGAAGGTGGCGCCCTCGGTGCCGGCCGGCACTCGCCAGGCCCGGTCGGCCATCTCGCGCGGCAGCCGGTCGACCGAGACGTAGCGGAACAGCCGCTCGGCGTAGGACTTGGAGGCCGCCAGCGCGACGGGGAGGTGTGGCAGGCCGGCGCCGACGACGACGAGGGGCGCGCCCTGCTGGCTGATCTCGTGGCACGCGCCGCACACGGCCCCGAGCTCCTCGGTCGAGATGTCCTGCATCTCGTCGACGAAGAGCCCGAGCCCCACGCCCAGGTCGCGGGCCAGCGAGGCGACGTCGGTGAAGAGCTCCACCAGGTCGAGCTCGAGGTCACCGGAGTCGGCGCGGCCCTTGGCGGCCACGGCGTCGACCGGCGGCGTCCACTTCATGCCCTTGCGGTCGGGGAGCGACGTACGCAGCGCAAAGGCCTTGAGCACCCCCGCCACCTCGTCGACCCGGTCAGGGTCGCGGTGCCGATGGGCGACCTCACGAACGGCGGCGTGGACGGCCTGGGCCACCGGGATCCGGATGCTCTGGTCGGGACGGGCCTCGATCTTGCCGGTCCCCCACGCCCGCTTGACCGCCTGCCCGCGCAGGGCGTTGAGCAGCACGGTCTTGCCGACTCCCCGCAGCCCCGACAGGACCATGCTGCGCTCGGGACGGCCCGCTGCCACCCGCTCGAGGGTGATGTCGAACTGGTCGAGCTCACGGTCGCGGCCGGCCAGCTCCGGCGGCCGTTGCCCGGCTCCGGGCGCGTAGGGGTTGCGGATCGGATCCATGACAGGACCGTATCGAGTCGTCTAGCGCAAACCGTAGATCCCCGTATCCACCGCGAGTCGGCGTTGGGGAGGCGCTCAGGCGCCGTTGGCGTAGAGGGGCCGGGCGTCGGAGTAGGCCTGGTCGAGGGCGTCGCGCAGGGTGCCGATCAGCTGGGGTACCTCGTCGACGGCAAGCCGGAACGTGCCGGTGCAGAGGTTGTCGCGCCACAGCGACAGCACCACCATGCCGGCCTCCTGGTGCCAGGAGACCCGAAGCGCGCGGTCACGGCCCCGGGCGTCGAGGAAGATCGACCCCGTCTCGGGAAGCGGGCGGGCGGCAGGCATGCCCCATCATGCTCCGCGATCCCCCGCGCTGTCACCGGTTCGGGGGAGGTCGGGCTCCTGCGGCGGATCTCAGCAGATGCTGAGATCCCCGCGCTTCCGGGCAGTTCCAACTCCCCGGAAGCGCGGGAAAGGGTCCGGAACCTCGCGCCGAAGCAACCCACCCGCTCACGCTGTGCTCCTAGAATCACCGGGTGCCCGAGCTGCCCGAGGTGGAAGCGTTGGCCCTGGACCTGCGGGGCCGGCTCGACGGGCGCGCCATCACCAAGATCCACGTCGCCGCGTTCAGCGCCCTCAAGACCTACGACCCGCCGCTGAGCGCCCTCGAGGGCACCCTGGTCGACGACGTCACCCGACACGGCAAGTTCCTCGACATCGAGGCCTCGGGTCTGCACCTGGTCTTCCACCTCGCCCGCGCGGGCTGGATCCGGTGGCGCGACGAGGTGCCGGCGCTGCCGCCCAAGCCCAGCAACAAGTCCCCGCTCGCGGTCCGCGTCGTGCTCGACGACGACACCGGCCTCGACGTCACCGAGGCCGGCACCAAGAAGTCCCTGGCCATGTACGTCGTGCGTTCGCCCGCCGACGTCCCCGGCATCGCCCGGCTCGGGCCCGACCCGCTCGCGGGCGGGTTCACCATCGACGTGCTGCGCGGCATCCTCGAGAGCGAGGGGCGCAAGCAGCTCAAGGGGGTGCTGCGCCACCAGGGCACCATCGCCGGCATCGGCAACGCCTACTCCGACGAGCTGCTGCACGCGGCGAGGATGTCGCCGTTCAAGCCCGCCAACAGCCTCGACGACACGGAGCTCGAGACGCTCTACGCGGCGATCCGTGGGGTGCTCGGTGACGCCGTCGACCGCTCGCGCGGCCTGGCGGCGAGCGAGCTCAAGAGCGAGAAGAAGTCGCACCTGGCCGTCCACGGCCAGACCGGCAAGCCCTGCCCGGTGTGCGGCGACATCGTGCGGGAGGTGTCGTTCGCCGACTCCAGCCTGCAGTACTGCCCGACCTGCCAGACCGGTGGCAAGCCGCTGGCCGACCGGCGGATGAGTAGGCTCCTGAAGTGACCGGCATCCCCACCGTCTCCGTCGACGGCGTCCCCCACCCGCTGCCCGAAGGGCTGGCCGTGCTCGACGTGCGCGAGCCGGTCGAGT
>JBAZRQ010000030.1:0-10550 GCA_041662925.1 Nocardioides sp.
TACCGCGACAACGTCGCGAAGTCGCTCGAGCTCTTCGACGAGCTCGCGGCCCTCGGCAAGAACCGCGTGCTCTTCTCGTCGTCCGCGTCGCTCTACGCGACCAAGGACGACTTCGAGGTCACCGAGCAGGACCCGCTCGACCCGCAGTCGCCCTACGCGCGCACCAAGCGGATGATGGAGCAGGTCCTCGAGGACATGGCGGCTGCGACCGACCTGCGGGCGATCATCCTGCGCTACTTCAACCCGATCGGCTCCGACCCCGACCTCGAGTCCGGCATCTACGCCAAGGAGCCGTCGCACGTGCTCGGCCAGCTGGTGATGGCCGCCCGCGGCCAGAAGGACGCCTTCACGATCACCGGGGTCGAGCACCCCACCCGCGACGGCACCGGCATCCGCGACTACATCCACGTCTGGGACCTCGCCCGGGCCCACGTGCGCGCGATCGAGCGCTTCGACGACGTGCTCGCCGCCGTCGACTCGACCAGCACGGTCATCAACATCGGCACCGGCGAGGGCGTCACCGTCCGCGAGCTGGTCGCGTCGTTCGAGCGGGTCTTCGGCCACAGCGTGCCGCTCGCCGAGGCCCCGCCGCGCCCCGGCGACGCCGTCGGCGCCTTCGCCAACGTCGACAAGTCGGCGCAGCTGCTCGACTGGAGCACCGAGCTGAGCCTCGACGACGCGATCGCGTCCGCGCTGGCCTGGGGCGAGAAGCGCCAGGAGATCCTGGGCTACGAGTGACTCGCCGTACGGCGGCCGTGGTGGCCGCGGCTCTCGCGCTGACACTGCCCATGGGGGCGGCATCGGCGGTTGAGGCCCGCCCGGAGACCGGGACCGCGCAGCCGCTGGCGGGTCGGGTGGTGGTGATCGACCCGGGCCACCAGCTCGGCAACCACAACTTCCCGCGCCAGATCAACCGGCTCGTGCCCGCGGACGGGTTCCGCAAGGCCTGCAACACCACGGGCACCGCGACCAACGGCGGCTACCCGGAGGCGACGTTTGCGTGGCAGGTCGCGCGCCGGCTGCGCGACCGGCTGGTCGACCTCGGGGCGCAGGTCGTGCTCACCCGGACCAGCAACCGTCAGGACCGCTGGGGGCCGTGCGTCGACACCCGCGGCCGCGCGGGCAACCGGGTCGACGCCGACCTCAAGATCAGCATCCACGGCGACGGCTCCCACGCGTCCGGAGCCCGCGGCTTCCACGTGATCGCGCCCACCGACCGACGCCGCTGGACCCACGACATCTTCCGCCCGTCGCGCGAGCTGGCGCGCACCGTCCGACGGGCGCTGCGCGGCGCGGGCTTCCCGGCCGCCAACTACATCGCGGGCGGCGACGGCCTCGACTTCCGCTCCGACCTCGGCACCCTCAACCTCTCCGACGTACCGACCGTGATGGTCGAGCTCGGCAACATGCGCAACCGCCGTGAGGCCCGCCGGATGACCAGCGCCGCCGGCCAGGCCGACTACGCGGACGGGCTCACTGGGCTGTGCGGCGCTACCTGACGCGCTGAGCTCGGCCGCACACTCACGGCACCCGGGGACGGCGGGGGGATGCTTGCGCGCGCCCACTCCTGAGACCGTTCACTCCCGCCCGGTGGCTAGATCGTCTGCCAGCTCTGCCGTGAGCTCAGCCCGATCCAGCCCGAAGGCGGCCATCGCCTCGTCGAGTTCGGTGCGCCGCCCGGTGTCGGTCAGCTCGCGGGCAAGAACCAGAGCGGCACTGGTCACGTCTGCGCGCACGCGACGTACCTCCTCGAAGTGGCCGATCGACACCACAGCGGCACGCAACTGGGTGAGTCGACGAAGATCGCCATACGCCAGACTGTACAGAATTCGGGATATGTCGGGATTGGCTGAGCTGGCGGCCTCGCGCCGGCGGGGCTTGCCGGCGGGTGGTTGGATTCGTCCATGCCTCTCGACCCCGCCACCCAGGCCATGCTCGACTTCATCGCCGGCAGCGGATACCCCCCCATGCATGAGGGGACGCCCGATACCGCGCGCAAGGCGCTGCGGGCGATGTCGGTGGACCTGGTGCGGCCCGAGGACGTGGTCCCGGTCGGCAGCGTCGAGGCCGCGACGGTCGCGGGGCTCGAGGCGCGGGTCTACCGGCCCGAGGGTGACGGGCCGTGGCCGACGATGCTCTACCTGCACGGGGGCGGGTTCGTGATCGGCGACCTCGACACCCACGACCAGATCTGCCGCCGGATCTGCTCGGGGGCGTCGTGCGTGGTCGTGTCGGTGGCCTACCGGCTCGCGCCCGAGGCGCCGTTCCCGGCCGCGGTCGAGGACGCCTCGGCCGCGGTGCTGTGGGTGGCCGAGCGGCTTGCGGACCTCGGTGGCAACGACCTGCTCGCGGTCGGCGGCGACAGCGCCGGGGCCAACCTGTCCGCCGTGGTGGCCCAGCAGCACCGCGACCTGGTCGGCGCCCAGGTGCTGATCTACCCCGCGACCCACCCGCTCGGCGACTACGCCTCGCGCGCGGACAACGCCGAGGGCTACCTGCTCGAGGCGGCCACGATGGACTGGTTCTTCACCCACTACGGGCCCGCCGACCCCGACGATCCGCGGGTGGCGCCGCTGCTCGGCGACCTCACCGGGCTCGCCCCGGCCCTGGTGGTCACCGCCGAGTATGACCCGCTGCGCGACGAGGGCGAGGCCTACGCCGACGCGCTCGCGGCCGCGGGCGTCCCGGTCGACCGGATCCGGTACGACGGCCTCATCCACGGCTTCATCGACATGGCCGCGATGAGCCCGGCCGCTGCCGCCGCCCTCGACGACCTGGTGCGACGGGTCGGTGCTCTGGTCCACCCCTGACCCGCAGCGGTTCCGGGCAATCTGGATGTCAGATGAGTGGCTTGACATCCACTGGGCCGGGGAGGACGATGATGGGCGTGACGAAGCAGCGCGACAGCACGTTCCCGATGCGCTTCAAGCGACCCCAGACGAAGGAGGCGCTGAAGCGACTGGCTGCTGCCCAGGGCACGTCGATGACTGAGGTTGCGGAGCGTGCCATCGAGCACGAGGTCGCCTTGCTGGGGGCGGACATGGAGCGCCGCCTCAGCGAAGCGCTCGAGGTCGTTCGCGCCTACAACCAGGCGGGTCAGGGCGACGTCGAGGACTGGATCGACGCGGTTGCGGTTGGTGAGGAGTCGGGGCTCGACCCGATGCGCGATGTAGCGAACACCTCAGGAGTCGCTGCCCGCACCCAGGACGAGTCGACGCTGGACGACCCGTTCGGAGTGCTGGCCGCTTTCGCGCGGCGCTGAGGATGCCGGGACCGAGCTGGGGCGAGGACTCGCCCCAGGACGAGACCCGGATTGCGTCGAACATCAAGGTCGTCCTGCGGGATGTGGTGGCCAACGCGGCACGGCGAGAATCCCCGACCATCGACCTTGCCAAGCACTGGCACCGGGACATCTACCAAGGGACGTCGTCGCCGCCGAAGCCTTCCTACCTTGGTGCTCTCCGAGGGAGCTCCGACCCGGACCTTCGCGACTACCAGGTCCATCTCGTCAGTACGAGGGGCCGCATCCTGGCCTCCGGAGCCCCGCCCGAGCAGGTCGCTGCCGAGCTCGCGACGTTCGAAAGCTCGATGCAGGCATCCGTGGTCAGCCTTGACGCCGCCATCCCGGTCGGGACCAGCCCGGTCGACACCGGGCAGGTCCTCGGCGTCGTCGAGCTCGCCGCCGTTGCCCACGGTGAATGGGTCCGCATCCACCCCTTCGCCAACGGCAACGGACGGACCGCGCGCACGTGGGCGAACTGGGTCGCTGTCCGATACGGCCTGCCGCCGTTCGTGCGCATCAAGCCACGACCCGACGGGCTCCTGTACGGGCAGGCAGCGCACATGAGCATGGGCGCGCCGCCGGCGACCAGGCCGGACCACGCGCTCACTGTTCAGGTCTTCCTCGATCTCCTTCGACAGCGTCCCTAGTAGCCAGGCGGAGCGAGCCTCGAGACCATCCGCAGTGGGGCCCGGGCTAGGGTCGCGACGTGCTCCGCACCGCTCACTGGGACGACTGGTCCCTCGACGACCTGCTCGCCGCCAAGGGCGACACCCGGGTGAGCCTCGTCGTACCGGCCCGCAACGAGGCCGCCACCGTCGGTGACGTGGTGACCCGGGTCCGCGAGGCGCTGGTCGAGACGGTCGCGCTGCTCGACGAGATCGTGGTCATCGACAGCGACTCCACCGACGCGACGTACGACGTGGCGGTCGACGCCGGCGCGGTGGTGCACCGCTCCGCGGAGATCCGGCCTGACCTCGGCACCCGGCCGGGCAAGGGCGAGGCGATGTGGAAGTCGCTGTTCGTCACGACCGGCGACGTGCTGGTGTTCATGGACGCCGACCTCCTCGACTGGGACACCCACTTCGTGCCCGGGCTGCTCGGGCCGCTGCTGACCGAGCCGGCGGTCGCGCTGGTGAAGGGCTTCTACGAGCGCCCGATGCTCGACGGTGAGGGCGGTGCCGTTGGCGGCGGTCCCTTGGACGGCGGCCGCGTGACCGAGCTGGTGGCCCGGCCGGTGATCGCGCTGGACTACCCCGAGCTGGCCGGGCTGGTGCAGCCGCTGGCGGGGGAGTGGGCGGTGCGCCGCTCGCTGTTCGAGACGCTGTCGGTGCCGACGGGATACGCCGTCGAGCTGGCCGCGCTGATCGACACCCTGGCCGCACGCGGGCCGGGCGCGATCGCGCAGGTCGACCTCGGCCGGCGCTCGCACGCCCACCAGGCGCTGCTCGACCTCGGGGCGATGGCGACCCAGATCCTGGCGGCGGTGGGGCGGCGCCGGGGGTTTCGAGACGCTCGCTTCGCTCGCTCCTCAACCATCGTCGACGGCGTTCTGCTGCGGCAGTACCGCTCCGACGGCGGCTCGATCGTCCCGGTCGAGCGTGCTGTGCCGCTCGGCGAGCGGCCGCCGGCGGTGTCCGTATGACCCTGCGGCTCGGGCGCCACGTGTTCGCCGACGACGCCACGCTGATGATGGCGATCGTCAACCGCACCCCCGACTCGTTCTACGACCGGGGCGCGACCTGGGCCGAGGACAAGGCGTTCGAACGGGTCGCGCTCGTCGTCGAGCAGGGCGCCGAGATGGTCGACATCGGCGGCATCAAGGCCGCGCCCGGCGTGGAGATCGGCGCCGCCGAGGAGAAGTCGCGGGTCGTCGAGTTCGTGGCGCGGGTCCGCGAGGCCTACCCCCGGCTGGTGATCTCCGTCGACACCTGGCGCGCCGAGGTCGGCAGCGCGGTGTGCGCGGCCGGCGCCGACGTCCTCAACGACGCGTGGGGCGGCGCCGACCCCGAGCCCGTGGACGTGGCCGCGGAGCACGGCGCCGCCATCGTCTGCACGCACACCGGTGGCGCGACGCCGCGCACCCGCCCCTACCGGGTGGAGTACGACGACGTCGTGCAGTCCGCGATCGACGACACCGTCGCCTACGCCGAGCGCGCCCTGGCCGCCGGCGTCGGGAAGGAGTCGATCGTGATCGACCCGGCCCACGACTTCGGCAAGAACACCTTCCATTCCCTCGAGCTCACCCGCCGCCTCGACGAGATGGTCGCCACCGGCTGGCCGGTGCTGGTGTCGCTGTCCAACAAGGACTTCGTCGGCGAGACCCTCGGCCTGCCCGTCGGCGAACGGCTCATCGGGACCCTGGCCGCCACCGCCGTCTGCGCGCTGGCCGGCGCGCGGATCTACCGCGTGCACGAGGTCGTCGAGACCCGGCAGACCGTCGACATGGTCTGGACGATCGCCGGTCGCCGTCCGCCGCAGCGCGCGATCCGGGGGCTCCAGTGACGTCACCCGTCCGCGTCGTGCTGGTGCCCGGCGTCCTCGCGCTGCTGCCGTCGTACTCCGGGATCGAGGACCCGGTCGCGGACCTGCGGGACGCCTGCCTCGACGCCGTGCGGTGGCTGGGCGCCGACCCGCGGGTCGTGGCCGGTGCGCAGGGAGCTCGGGTGGCGTCGTACCTGACGGGGGTTTCGAGGCTCGCTTCGCTCGCACCTCAACCACCGTCGGGTTCGCTCGCACCTCAACCACCGTCGGGGGTGCTGGTCGTGGCCAACGGCAGCGCGAAGCGCACCGAGAAGGCGCCCGGTCACCTCGACCAGCGGGCGCTGGGGTTCGACGACGCCCTGCGCGCCTCGCTCGTGGCGGGACACCTCGGCGATCTCGACCAGGACCTCGCGCGCGAGCTGTGGGCCGACGTCGACAGCCTGGTCCGGCTCGGGCGCGAGATCGACCTCGACCCCGCGTCCGTGCGGGTGGACTACGACGACGACCCGTACGGCGTGCAGTACTGGGTGATCCGCTGGGAAGGCCAGTGGAGATGAGGGAGCTGCGATGAGGGTGCTGATCGGTCCTGACGTGGGCCTTGCCGAGCTGTACGCCGCCCCGAGGACGCCGTGGCTGCGGGCCAACATGATCGCCACGCTCGACGGCGCCGCGAGCGGCGAGTCGGGCAAGAGCGGCTCGATCAACAACGCCCCCGACAAACGGGTCTTCGACACCCTGCGCGGCCTCGCCGACGCCATCATCGTGGGCGCGGGCACCGCGCGCACCGAGGGCTACGGCCCGGTCGACAAACCGATCGTGCTGGTGAGCCGGCGCTCCGACGTACCCGACAAGCTGCGCGGCGCCCCGCCGGGCTCGGTGCTGATGGCGACGACCGCGAGCGCTGACGGGCTGGCCGAGGCGCGCCGGCTCCTGGGCGACGACCACGTCCTGGTCCTCGGCGACGACGAGGTCGACCTGGCGCTGCTCAAGGAGACGCTCGCCGGCCGCGGCCTGGCCGACCTGCTCTCCGAGGGCGGCCCGTCGCTGCTCGGCGCGATGCTCCAGCAGGGCGTCGTCGACGAGGTCACGGCGACCGTCGTACCCCGCATCGTCGGCGGCGACCACCCGCGGATCGTGACCGGTCCGCCGCTCGACGTACCGCTCTCGCTCCAGTCGCTGCTCGAGGAGGACGGGACCCTGCTCGCGCGGTGGTTCGTAGGCCGCTGAGCCCGGCACACGGTCCGGAGCCGACCAGTGCCCTCAGGTGCGGTGTCGCCAGCACTTCTGGCCAGCCGCGGGCACGCGGTTCTGGCACGAACCCTTCGGCGTCGGCGCGCCGCAGCGAAGGACGAGGACCGGTCGCTGCCCCGCACCAGCGTCGTCGCCGTCGACATCGTTGAACGCCAGTCGCTCCGGCGTCACGGTGCGTGGTCCAGCTTCGGCGCCGAACGAGAGCAGTGCGAGGACGTCGTCGGCCTGGTACAGCGGCGACCTGCGGTACTTCCCGGTTGCCGGCGAGAGGATCTCGACCTCCTGCAGTTGGTGGACGAGCTTCTCCGCCCGGCGCAGCGACAGTTCCAGGTTCTCGGCCAGGAACCTCGCCGACACCACCGGGTTCTCGGTGAGCAGGTCCAGCGCCCGGTGCAGGGCAGCATCGGAACGCACCCCGACCACCGTGGCCCGCCACCGATCGTGAAGCCCGGTCGCCGCATCAGCGAAGTGCTCCGCGGCCGCCGTCGCAGACTCCAGGTAGACCAGGAAGCGACCGACGTAGTCGTTGAGGGCCGGTGCGCGTTCGTCACCGTCGTACCGGTAGCTGGTGAGCGCATCGACGTAGCCCGTCACGTCGTTGCGCAACGCGGTCGACAGCGCGATCACACCACCGTCGATCAGCCCGGCGCGCTTGAGCACGCCGTGCACCAGCGCCCTGCCCACGCGCCCGTTGCCATCCTCGAAGGGGTGGATGGTCTCGAACTGGGCGTGGATGAGTGCCGCGAGCACCACCGGCGAGTCGCCAGACGTGTTCGCGTAGTCCAGAAGGTCCTCCACGTAGGAGTGCACCGTGGGTCCGGGCGGTGCCGCGTAGTCCGCGTTGAGCTTGTTGGTGCCACCGATCCACACCTGGTCACGGCGGTACCCCTCCGGCTGCCAGGGAAGCAGCTCGTGGTGGATGCCCCAGAGGTGGTCGTGCTCCCAGCGCCCCGCACCGAGCACTGCGATCGCACCCCTCATCGCGGCGACGTTCCGCACGATCTGGTTCGCCGTGTGCGACGCCGCCTCATCAGAGATCTGGGCGACGGCGACGTCTCGTACGGTCGCCCGGATGCCCTCGATCCACGACGACGAGATGGACTCAGAACGCAGCGCCGTCGAGTACAGCACCGGTAACGGGTTCGCCCGCAGCCGCCCGCCCAGCCGGGCCACCGCGGTAGAGACATCAGTCGCCCGCTCGAGCACCTCCGGTGCCAACGTGTTGGACACTGACGCGAGCCGGTCGGGGTGGTAGCGGAGATAGCTGCCGCCCTGCCGCTCGGCGCGGGTTGTCCCCGCGAAGTCCGGAAGGACCGGCACGCGTTCCCAGTGAGCCACAGGGCACCTCCACATCTGGATGAGCGACTAATAATAGTATTATTGTTCGCCCATTGGCGAGTCACGATCCGGGGTCCACGTGGACCCCTCTCCTGAGTGCCCGGAAGGACCCGTACGCTCCCGCAGGTGAACGACGAGCTTCAGGTACGCCGCACCGACGGCGTTGTCGAGGTCACCTTCAACCGGCCCCAGCGGCACAACGCGTTCACCCGCGACATGTACGCCGGGATGCGCGAGCTGTGCGAGGAGCTGCGTGCCGACTCGTCGGTGCGGGTGCTGGTCCTGCGCGGGGCGGGGGGACGGGCGTTCGCCGCCGGCAACGAGATCTCCGACTTCCTCGAGGCCGACGCGGTCGCCTACGAGGACTGGATCCGCGAGCTGCTCGAGATGCTCTACGCGCTGCCCCAGGTGACCGTCGCGGCCGTCTCGGGCGTGTGCGTCGGCGGCGGCCTCGCGGTCGCAACCCACTGCGACCTGCGGGTGGCGACGGCGGGCAGCCGGTTCGGCTACCCGATCGCCCGCACCCTCGGCAACGCGCTGGCCGGGTCCCTCGTCTACCGCTGCGCCTCGGTCTTCGGGGAGTCGCTGACCCGCGAGATGCTGCTCGCCTCGCGGCTGGTCGACGCCGAGCGCGCCTACGCCGTCGGCGCGGTCATGTCGGTCCTCGCCGATGTCGAGGAGCTCGACCGCGAGCTCGACACGCTGGTCGAGGGTCTCCTCGCCCTGTCGCCGGTCACCGTCGGCGCCACGAAGCACCAGCTGCTCGACCGCTCCCGCCGTCTCGAGGTGAGCCCCGACGGCGACGCCGAGATGCTGCGCGAGGTCTACACCGGGCCTGACTTCGCCGAGGGAGTCCGGGCCTTCCTCGCGAAGGAGAAGCCCGCCTTCCGGCCGTAGGCTCCCCCTATGCAGGTAGGAATGACGTTGCCGGTCATGGAGCCGGACCTCTGGTCGCACGGCCCCGGCACCCTCGAGGAGTGGGCCCGCGCCATCGACGACGGGCCGTTCGCGTCCCTGTGCTTCGGCGAGCGGATGGCCTTCGACAACCCCGAGACGCTGACGCTCCTGGGAGCGGTCGCTGCGTGGACCTCGCGGGTGCGGGTTGTGACCACGGTGATCGTCCCGCAGCTCCACGACCCCGTCTGGCTCGCGAAGGCGCTCGCCACCGGCGACCAGCTCACCCGCGGCCGGCTGACGGTCGGCTTCGGCGTCGGAGGTCGCGAGGAGGACTACCGTGCGGCCGGCGCCGACCTCGCGACCCAGACCAGGCGCGGCATGACCGAGCGGGTCGAGATCATGAAGCGGGTCTGGTCGGGCGAGGACGTCACCGGCGCCACCCTGCCGGTCGGTCCGCCGCCGGTGCAGCCCGGAGGCCCCGAGATCCTGGTCGGCACCATGGGGCCCAAGACGATCCGCAGCGCCTCGGCCTGGGCCGACGGTCTCGCCGGCGTCACCCTCGACCTCGACACCGACGCCGTCGCCGGCCTCTTCGACCAGGCGCGTACGGCGTGGGCGGACACCGGCAAGCCCGCGCCGCGGCTCACCACGTCGTTCTGGTTCGCCCTCGACGACGGCGACGGCTCGGCCCGGCGGCAGGTGCACCGTCACCTGCGCCACTACATGAACTGGCTCCCCGTCGACCTGGTCGACGCCATGGCCCCCACCACCGGCTTCGCCGGCACCCTCGACGACCTCCGCGAGACCCTGAAGCGCTTCGAGGACACCGGCGCCGACGAAGTCCACCTGATCCCCACCGGCTCCGACGTCTCCCAGGTCCACCGCGTGGCCGACCTCCTCCGCTGACCCGTCGCAGAATTCACTGATTCCTCGCTGACCCGTCGCAAAGTTTGCGACGGGTCAGCGGAGGGCGGTGGCCAGGGAGCTGATCTGGTCGAGCGGGGCGTCGTACCCGGGGAAGTAGGCGCAGACCCGGTCGGCGACGTCGCCGAAGCGGCGGGTGATCTCGGCGGCGCACTCCTCGGGGGTGCCGCGTACGGCGAGCGTCTCGAGCATGCGGTCGTCGACCAGGTCGATCATCGCCGCGAAGTCGCCGGTCTTGGACAGCGCGTTGAGCTCCGGCTGGACGTCGGCCCAGCCCTCGACCTCGAGCACGGGCAGGTACGCCGGCGTGGAGCCGTAGAAGGCGAGCAGCCCGCGGACGCCGAGCGACGCGGCCTCCTGCTCCTCGGGCGTGCGG
>JBAZRQ010000031.1:0-10466 GCA_041662925.1 Nocardioides sp.
ACATCGTGCTGGTCGCGGGCAAGGGACACGAGACCGGACAGGAGATCCACCACGTGGTGCACGCCTTCGACGACCGCGTGGTCGTCCGCGAGGCCCTGGCGGCCCGCCGGTGATCGCGATGACGCTCGCCGAGGTGGCGACGGTCGTCGGCGGCGTGGTCCACGGCGACCCCGCGCTCACGGTGACCGGACCGGCGTACGTCGACAGCAGGGCGCCGGTGCCCGGCGGCCTGTTCGTGGCTGTCGTGGGGGAGCGGGTCGACGGGCACGACTTCGTCGCCGGAGCCCATGCGGTGCTGGGCAGCCGGCCCACCGAGGCGCCCACCGTCGTGGTCGCCGACCCCGTCGCCGCGCTGTCGCGACTGGCCCGCCACGTCGTCGACACCCTGGGCATCCCCGTGCTGGCGCTGACCGGGTCGCAGGGCAAGACCGGCACGAAGGACTACCCCGCGCACGTGCTCGCGGTCGCGGGTCCCACCGTCGCCACCGCGGCCAACAACAACAACGAGATCGGGGTGCCGCTGACGGTGCTGCGCGCCGACGAGGCCACCGACTTCCTCGTGGTGGAGATGGGTGCCCGCGGGATCGGCCACATCGCCTACCTGTGCGACATCGCGCCCCCCACGGTCGCCGCCGTGATCAACGTCGGGACCGCGCACATCGGCGAGTTCGGCAGCCGCGAGGCGATCGCGGCCGCCAAGGGCGAGCTCGTCGAGGCGTTGCCCGACACGGGGGTGGCGGTGCTCAACTCCGACGACGACCTCACCGCCGCCATGGCCGGCCGCACCCGTGCCCGCACGCTGACCTTCGGGGAGGCGGGTGACGTGAGCTGGCGCGGTGTCGAGCTCGACGACCTCGGGCGGCCCACCTTCGAGCTGGGGTACGCCGGCGAGTGGCTGCCGGTGACGCTCACCCAGACCGGCGCCCACCAGGTCGCCAACGCCGCCGCGGCGGCGGCGATGGCACTCGCCGTCGGCCGACCGCTCGCGGAGGTCGCCGCCGCGCTCGGCTCCGCACAGGCGACCTCGCGGTCGCGGATGGAGCTGCACACCCGCGCCGACGGGCTGCTCGTGGTCAACGACGCCTACAACGCCAACCCGGCCTCCATGCGGGCCGCCCTCGACGCGCTGCGCGCGCTCGGCACGCACCGCACGGGACGCACGATCGCCGTCCTCGGGGAGATGAAGGAGCTCGGCGACGGCGCGGCGTCCGCGCACCGGGAGGTCGGCGCGGCGGCGGCGGATGCGGGCATCGACGTCGTGGTCGTGGTCGGACCCGCCGCCGCAGGCATCGCCGACGGCGTGCGCGGCAGCACTACCCGGCACTGTGAGCTGGTCGTGTCGGCGGGGCGGGACGACGCCCTGCGGTGGGTGCGCGACAATGCCGTGGCCGATGACGTCGTACTCGTCAAGGCATCCAACGGAGCCGCCCTGGAGTGGCTCGCAGAGCAGCTACTGGAAGGAGGGCCCACGACACCATGAGAGCGATCCTTCTCGGCGGCGGCCTGGCCCTGCTGATGTCCCTGCTCGGCACCCGCGTGGCGATCACCTACTTCACCCGCTGGGGCTACGGCCAGGAGATCCGCGACGACGGCCCGACCAGCCACCACACCAAGCGGGGCACGCCCACGATGGGCGGGGTGGTGATCATCCTCTCCTCCGTGATCGCCTACTTCGCAGCCAAGCTGATCACGATGAGCGCCCCATCGGCCTCCGCCCTCCTGCTGCTCTTCCTGTTCGTCGGCATGGGCCTGGTGGGTTTCCTCGACGACTACATCAAGATCTCGCGGCAGCGCAGCCTCGGGCTGCGCAGCAAGGCCAAGATGGCCGGGCAGACGGTGATCGCCGTGGTCTTCGGGGTGCTGGCGCTCTCGCCGTGGCTGGAGGACGCCAACGGGCGCACCCCTGCTTCCCAGAAGGTCTCGTTCCTCCGCGAGATCGAGTGGCTGGCGTTGCCGCTGGTCCTGGCGATCGTGCTGATCTGGCTGATCGTCATCGGCACCAGCAACGGGGTCAACCTCACCGACGGTCTCGACGGCCTCGCGACCGGCGCGAGCGTGATGGTGTTCGGTGCCTACATGCTGGTCAACATCTGGCAGAGCAACCAGTCCTGCGCGGTCGACCCCAGCGGCCAGTGCTACAACGTGCGCGACCCGCTCGACCTCGCCGTGATCGCCGCGGCCATCACCGGTGCCTGCTTCGGCTTCCTGTGGTGGAACGCCGCGCCCGCCGCCATCTTCATGGGCGACACCGGCTCGCTGGCCCTCGGCAGCGCGCTCGCGGGCTTCGCGATCCTCACCCGCACCGAGCTGCTGCTGGTGATCATCGGCGGCATGTTCGTGCTCGAGACCACGTCGGTGATGCTGCAGGTCGGCTTCTTCAAGCTCTCCAAGGGCCGACGGATCTTCCGGATGGCGCCCCTGCACCACCACTTCGAGATGCTGGGCTGGGAGCAGGTGACCGTGGTGATCCGGTTCTGGATCATCACCGGCCTGTTCGTCGCGACCGGCCTGGGCGTCTTCTACGCAGAATGGGTAGCCCGACTCTGATGGACCCGAGCGCTCTCGGACGGCATGACTCCTGGCAGGGGGTGCGTGCGGTCGTCGCCGGCTTCGGCGTCTCCGGCTTCGCCGCCGCCGACAACCTGACCCACCTCGGCGCGAGCGTCACGGCGCTGGCCGAGGGCGCCCGCAACGCCGACGAGCTCGAGAAGGCCGAGCTGCTCGAGATCCTGGGGGCGCGGGTGCTGCTCCACGCCGGCGCCACCGCGACGCTGCCCGACGACGTCGACCTGCTGGTCGTCTCGCCGGGGTTCCGCCCCGACTCGGCGCTGATCGTGCAGGCCCGCGAGCGCGGCCTCCCCGTCTGGGGCGAGGTCGAGCTCGCCTGGCGGCTGCGCGACCCCGACCACGACACCCCGTGGCTGTGCGTGACCGGCACCAACGGCAAGACCACGACCGTGCAGATGCTCGACTCGATCCTGCGGGCCGCCGGCCTGCGCAGCCGCGCGGTCGGCAACGTCGGCACCCCGATCGTCGAGGCGGTCATGGACCCCGAGCCCTATGACGTGTTCGCCGTCGAGCTGTCCAGCTTCCAGCTGCACTACACCGACTCGATGAGCCCGCAGGCCTCCGCGGTGCTCAACATCGCCGAGGACCACCTCGACTGGTACGACGGCCCGTCGGCGATGGCCGACTACGCCGCCGACAAGGGCCGCATCTACGAACGCACCCAGCTGGCCTGCGTCTACAACGTCGCAGACCCGGCCACGGAGGAGCTCGTGCGCGGGGCCGACGTCGCCGAGGGCGCGCGGGCGATCGGTTTCACCCTCGGCACGCCTGCGGTGGGGATGGTGGGCCTCGTCGAGGACGTCCTCGCCGACCGCGCGTTCCACGAGCATCGGGACAGCAGTGCCGCCGAGCTGTGCACCCTCGACGACCTGGCCTCCCAGGCGCCGCACTTCGTGGCCAACGCCCTGGCTGCGGCCGCGCTCGCCCGGGCCCACGGCGTCAGCCAGTCCGCGGTCCGCGACGGGCTGCGCGCCTTCCGCCCCGACGGCCACCGGATCGCCTTCGTCGCCGAGCGCGACGGGATCGCCTGGGTCGACGACTCCAAGGCAACCAACCCGCACGCCGCAGGCTCCTCGCTGCAGGCCTACGAGTCGGTGGTCTGGGTCGCCGGCGGACTGGCCAAGGGCGCCCGCTTCGACGAGCTCGTCCAGGCCGTGCGCGGCCGGCTGCGCGGCGTCGTACTCATCGGGCGGGACCGGCAGGTCATCGCCGAGGCGCTTTCGCGACACGCACCAGATGTGCGGGTGATCACCGTCGACGGCGGCGAGACTGACGTGCAGGACGGTGGACAGGCCCTGATGAGGCGTGTCGTGGACGCGGCGGCCGCACTGGCCGGAGCCGGGGACACGGTGCTCCTCGCACCGGGATGCGCCTCGATGGACCAGTTCACCAGCTATGCGGCGCGAGGCGACGCCTTCGCCGCGGCAGTCCGGGACCGGCTCGACGACCTGCGGTAGCCACGAAGGGGGCGCGACATGACCACCGCGAACCCCGAGGGCACCCGCGCGAGACTGCGTCTCCCACGCGCTGCCCGTCTGGGCGGCTGGAGCGCCGCCGTGCGCGACGCGCTCGCGCGGCCGCTGACGTCCTACTACCTCCTCGTGGGCGCGGCCGGGCTGCTGCTCACGATCGGGCTGATCATGGTGCTCAGCTCGTCGAGCGTCTTCTCGTTCCGTGCCACCGGCGACTCGTTCACCATCGTGCGCCGCCAGCTGATGTGGGTGATCCTCGGCGTGCCCTGCGCCTACGTCGCCAGCCGGCTGCCGCACCGGTGGATCCGTCGGCTGGCCTACCCCGGCTTCTCGATCTCACTGGTCCTGCTGCTGATGACCGCGTTCATGGGCGTCGAGCGCAACGGCAACACCAACTGGCTGGCCCTGGGCCCGCTCGTGATCCAGCCCTCCGAGATCGCCAAGCTCGCGCTCGTCATCTGGGCCGCCCACATCTACGCCAACAAGGAGCGCCGCCTCGGCAGCTTCCACCAGATCGTCGTACCCGTGGTGCCGGGCATGCTGCTGGCCACCGGCCTGGTGATCTTCGGCCGCGACCTCGGCACCGCCCTGATCCTGTTCGCGATCCTGCTCGGGATGCTCTGGGTGGTCGGCGCCCCGGCCCGGTTCTTCGTGATGTCCACCCTGATCGTCGGGGTCGGCGTCTTCGCGATGGCCACCACCAACGCCGAGCGCTTCGAGCGGATCACGACGTTCATCGACCCGTTCAAGGACTTCCACGGCACCGGCTGGCAGCCCGCCCACGGCCTCTACGCGCTCTCCAGCGGCGGCACGTTCGGCCAGGGCATCGGCGCCAGCCAGCAGAAGTGGGGCGACCTGCCCGAGGCCCACACCGACTTCATCTTCGCCGTCCTCGGCGAGGAGCTCGGCCTCGTCGGGACCCTGCTCGTCGTCGGGCTGTTCCTCACCATGGCCTACGCCGCACTGCGCGTGGCCCGCGAGACCGTCGACCCGTTCGTGCGCTACTGCAGCTTCGGCATCGTCGTGTGGCTGATCGGCCAGATGATCGTCAACGTCGGCATGGTGCTGGCGCTGCTCCCGGTCATCGGCATCCCGCTGCCGCTGGTGTCCTACGGCGGCTCGAGCCTGCTGCCGACACTGGTCGCGGTCGGCCTGCTGGTCGGTTTCGCGCGCCGCGAGCCCGAGGCCGCGCGGGCGCTGGCGCAGCGCAAGAAGGTCCGGTCGGCGGGCCTCGCGGCGCGATGAGACCATTGGCCTGATGCGCGTCCTGCTCGCCGGTGGTGGCACCGCCGGCCACACGTCACCCCTGCTCGCGACCGCCGACGCCCTGCGCCGGCTCGACCCCGACGTGGAGATCACCTGCCTCGGCACGGCCCGCGGCCTGGAGACCAAGGTGGTGCCCGCCGCCGGCTACTCCCTGGAGCTGATCGCCCCGGTGCCGCTGCCGCGGCGTCCCAGCGTCGAGCTGCTCAAGGTCCCCGGCCGGCTGCGCGGCGCCGTCAAGCAGGCGCTGGCGGTCATCGACCGGCTCCGCCCCGACGTCGTGGTCGGCTACGGCGGCTACGTCTCGATGCCCGCCTACCTCGCCGCCCGGAAGCGCCGGATCCCCGTGGTCGTCCACGAGCAGAACGCCGTGCCCGGACTGGCCAACAAGGCCGGCGCCCGGATCGCGTCCCGGGTGGCCGTGAGCTTCCCCGACACCCCCTTGGCCCATGCCGAGTACGTCGGCCTGCCGATCCGCCGGATGATCTCCCAGCTCGACCGGGCCGCCGTGCGCGCCGAGGCCCGCGCCTTCTTCGGCCTCGACCCCGACCTGCCCACGCTGGTGGTGACCGGCGGCTCCCAGGGGGCGCGCCGGCTCAACCAGGCCGTCTCGGGTGCCTCCGGCGTCCTCGGCAGCGGCGGCATCCAGGTGCTCCACGTGGTCGGCCCGAAGGGTGAGGCCACGCCGACGGCGACCGGCACGCCCTACGTCGTCCTCGACTTCGTCGACCGCATGGACCTCGCCCTGGCCGCGGCCGACCTGATGATCTGCCGCGGCGGGGCGTCCAGCGTCACCGAGGCCGCCGCCACCGGCGTCCCCGCGATCTTCGTACCGCTGCCGATCGGCAACGGGGAGCAGGCGCTCAATGCGCGGCCGATCGTCGACGCCGGGGGAGCGCTGCTCGTGCCCGACGCCGAGCTGACCCCCGACTGGGTCGCCGACACCGTGCCGCCGCTCGTCACCGACCCGGTCCGCCTGGCGGCGATGAGTGCGGCCGCGGCGGGTCTGATCCCGCGCGATGCCGACGACAGGCTGGCCGCGATCATCGCCGAGACCGCTGCGGGAGCGCGCGCGTGAGGCTGGCGGTCCCCGACCTGATCACGCCGGCCGACGGTCTCGGGCGGGTGCACTTCATCGGCATCGGGGGAGCGGGGCTCTCCGCCATCGCCCGGATCATGCTGGCGCGCGGCATCGACGTCAGCGGCAGCGACGGGACCGACAGCCCCACGCTCGAGGCACTGCGCTCCGCCGGCGCCCGGGTCTCGCTCGGCCACGACGCGGCCAACGTCGAGTCCGCCGACACCGTCGTGGTGTCGACCGCGGTCCACGACGACAACCCCGAGTACGTCGAGGCCGTGCGCCGCGGGCTCGTGGTGCTGCCCCGCTCCGCCGGGCTGGCCTCGGTGATGATCGGGAGCCGGGTCATCGCGGTCGCCGGCACCCACGGCAAGACCACCACGACCTCGTTGCTGACCGTCGCCCTGCAGGCCGCCGGTGCCGACCCGACGTACGCGATCGGCGGCGACCTGGCCGAGACCGGCACCAACGCCGACGTGGGCGCGGGTGACCTGTTCGTCGCCGAGGCCGACGAGAGCGACGGCGCGTTCCTCGTCTACGAGCCCTTCGCCGCCGTGGTCACCAACGTCGAGGCCGACCACCTCGACCAGTGGGGGACCGAGGCGGCCTACCGGGCCGCCTTCGACGAGTTCGCCGGCCGGGTCGACCGCGACGGCTTCCTGGTGTGCATCGCCGACGACGCCGGTGCCGCCGCGCTCGCCGGCACCGCCCGGGCCGGGGGCCTGCGCGTGGTGACGGTCGGCGAGGCCGCGACGGCCGACCTGCGCGTCGTCGACCTGACGTTCGCGGGCGCCACGTCGTCTTTCACCGCCGTCGACGAGGGAGTCGAGCTGGGCCGGGTGACCCTGCGCATCTCGGGCCGCCACTACGTCCTGGACGCCGCGGCCGCACTCGCGACCGGGCTGCGTCTCGGCTTCTCGTTCGACGACCTGCGCCGCGGCCTCGAGGGCTTCGGCGGCACCCGCCGCCGGATGGAGCCCAAGGGCGAGGCCGCCGGGGTGCGCGTCTACGACAGCTATGCCCACCATCCTGCGGAGATCGCCGGCGACCTGGCCGCGGCCCGCGCCGTCGCCGGCGACGGGCGCGTGGTCGTGGCCTACCAGCCGCACCTCGTCTCACGCACCCGACTGTTCGGGGTCGCCATGGGCGAGGCCCTGGGCGCCGCCGACGAGGTCGTCGTGCTCGACGTCTACCTCGCCCGCGAGGAGGCCGACCCCGCGGTCACCGGCGCCCTGGTGGCCGACGCCACCCCGCTCCCCGCGGGTCGGGTCGCGTTCGTCCCCGACTTCGACGCCGTGCCGGCCGAGGTGGTGCGCCGCGCCCGACCGGGTGACCTGGTGGTCACCCTGGGCGCCGGCACGGTCACCCAGCTGGGGCCGCGGATCCTGGCGCTGCTGGCGGACCGCGATGGCTAGGGCGCACCACAGCGCCGAGGAGCGCACCGCGCTGCAGACCCGGCGCCGCTTCGCCCGCCGGCAGTGGGCCCGCCGCTGGCTCGCGTGGAAGTACGTCGTGGCGCTGCTGCTGCTGCTCGTCCTCGTCGGGGGTGGCACCTACGCCGTCTACTTCTCCGACGCCCTGGCCACCGATGGGGTCGAGGTCACCGGCGAGCGCACCCTGACCGACGACCAGGTCCGAGACATCGCGCGGGTCCAGCTCGGCGACCCGCTGGCCCGGGTCGACCTCGAGGCCGTTCGCCGTCGGGTCGAGTCGCTGCCTGTGGTGAAGTCGGCGGAGGTGTCGCGGCAGTGGCCGCACGAGGTGCTCATCGAGGTCGAGGAGCGTACGGCGGTCGCCGTGGTGGAGATCGCCGGCTCCCTGCGCGGGCTCGACGCCGAGGGCATCGTGTTCGGCACCTACCGCGAGGCCCCGGCCGGGCTGCCGCGGGTGCGCACGAAAGCCACCACGAGCGGCGATGCGCTGCGCGAGGCGGCCCTCGTCGTCGCCGCCCTGCCGAGCGAGCTTGCCGCCCGGGTCGACCACATCGAGGTGGAGACCGTCGACCAGATCTCGCTGGAGCTCAAGGACGGGCGCGTGGTCCGGTGGGGGAGCTCGGCCCAGTCCGAGGAGAAGGCTGTGGTCCTGGAGGCCCTGCTCCCGCAGGAGGCCCAGGTCTACGACGTCAGCGTGCCGGGCAACCCGACCACGCGATAGACGGCTCACCGCGATCAAGTCGGGCCGGGGTGCGGCGTGTCGCCGACCGGAGGCCGACCGTCGTGCCTACTGTCATCACCACGACGAGGTTGACATAACTATAACCCTCAGCCTGAGGGTCAGAGTTCTCGATCCGCCGACTTCCCCAAGCCGGACCGTCCCATCCCAAGAGCACGTACTTCCGAGAGGTGAAGCCGCCGTGGCAGCTGCACAGAACTACCTGGCCATCATCAAGGTCGTGGGCATCGGTGGGGGCGGTGTCAACGCCGTCAACCGGATGATCGAGGTCGGCCTGAAGGGCGTCGAGTTCATCGCGATCAACACCGACGCCCAGGCGCTCCTGATGAGCGACGCCGACGTCAAGCTCGACATCGGCCGCGAGCTCACCCGCGGCCTCGGTGCCGGCGCCAACCCCGACGTCGGGGCCCGCGCCGCCGAGGACCACGCCGACGAGATCGAAGAGGTCATGAAGGGCGCCGACATGGTCTTCGTGACCGCCGGCGAGGGTGGCGGCACCGGCACCGGCGGCGCCCCCGTGGTCGCCCGCATCGCCCGCTCGATCGGCGCGCTGACCATCGGCGTGGTCACGCGCCCGTTCGCCTTCGAGGGACGCCGCCGTGCGGGGTCGGCCGACGAGGGCATCGCCCAGCTGCGCGAGGAGGTCGACACCCTCATCGTCATCCCCAACGACCGGCTGCTCTCGATCAGCGACCGCAACGTCTCGGTGCTCGACGCGTTCAAGCAGGCCGACCAGGTGCTGCTCCAGGGCGTCTCGGGCATCACCGACCTGATCACGACCCCTGGCCTGATCAACCTCGACTTCGCCGACGTCAAGTCGGTCATGGCCGACGCCGGCTCGGCCCTCATGGGCATCGGCTCGGCCCGCGGCGAGGACCGCGCGGTCGCCGCAGCCGAGATGGCCGTCTCCAGCCCGCTCCTCGAGGCGTCCATCGACGGCGCCCACGGCGTGCTGCTCTCGATCGCCGGCGGCTCCGACCTCGGCCTGTTCGAGATCAACACCGCCGCCGCGCTGGTGGCCGACGCGGTGCACCCCGAGGCCAACATCATCTTCGGCGCCACCATCGACGACGCCCTGGGCGACGAGGTCCGGGTCACGGTGATCGCGGCCGGCTTCGACGGCGGTACGCCGAAGCGCAAGGAGGAGGGCAACGTCCTGCGCCGCGACCCCAAGCCGCAGCAGACGCAGGCCGAGACCCGCGCCGCGGCGGCAGCGGTGGCCACGCGCCGCAAGGATGAGTCCGACTCCGGCGCCGACAAGGCCAGGGAGACCGAGCGGGAGTCCGTCCTCGCCGGCGCGCGCACGACGCCGGCCGAGGCCACGACGCCCAAGGTCTCGCCGGCCTCGGTGCCGCACTACGAGGACGACGACCTCGACATCCCCGACTTCCTGAAGTAGGCAGTGTTCTTCTACCGCGACGCACGGGTTGGCGACGTCCGTGTGGACGTCGCCTTCACCGACTCCACGGTCGACCTGCAGGGGCTGCGCTCGCGCTTCGCGACCAACCTGCCGTTGGTCGAGCAGGCGTGCGGGGTGCGCTTCGCGCGGCTGAACCAGCGGCACGGGGCCGAGGTCGTCGACGTCACCGAGCCCGGCCCGCCACCGCTCGGTGACGTGCCCGACGGCGACGCGCTGGTGACCACGACCCGCGGGGTCGGCCTGATGATCCGGGTCGCCGACTGCGTCCCGGTCCTCCTCGCCGATCCCGACGCGGGCGTCATCGGCGCGGTGCACGCCGGCCGGGCAGGCGTGGCGCTCGACATCGTGGCCCGCGCCGTCGGACGGATGCGGGCAGCCGGGGCCGGGCGGCTCGTCGGCTGGATCGGTCCGCACGTGTGCGGTGGGTGCTACGAGGTGCCCGACGAGCTGCGCGCCGAGGTAGCCGCCGCCGTACCGGTGACTTTCGCCGAGA
>JBAZRQ010000032.1:0-10322 GCA_041662925.1 Nocardioides sp.
CGCGCCGCCGTGGCCGAGGCCCCCGGGGTGCGTGCCGACGAGGTGACGTTCACGTCCTCCGGCACCGACGCCGTCCACCGCGGGCTGCTCGGGCTGCACCGGGCCCGCGCCCGCGTCGGCGACGCGATCGTGCACACCGCGGTCGAGCACTCCTCGGTCCTGCACGCCGCCGCGTGGGTGCCCGGGGAGCACCGTTCCGTACCCGTCGACGCCGTGGGCCGGGTGCGCGTCGAGGACGTCGTGGCTGCGGCGGGGGTCGGTCCGACCGCTGTAGTGGCCGTGCAGTCGGCCAACCACGAGGTGGGCACCACGCAGCCCGTCGCGGAGGTCGCGGCACGGCTCGACGGCACCCCGCTGTTCGTGGACGCCTGCGCCTCCGCCGGCCGCACCCCCCTGCCCGAGGGTTGGTCGGCGGCCGCGGCCTCGGCGCACAAGTGGGGCGGGCCGGCGGGGGTGGGCGTGCTGCTGGTGCGCAAGGGCGCTCGCTGGATCTCCCCCTTCCCCCGCGACGACCGGGTCGACGAGCGCGCGAGCGGCTTCGAGAACGTACCGGCGGCCCTGGCCGCGGCCGCGGCGCTGCAGGCGGTGGTCGCCGAGCGTGCCGAGACCGGCGCCCGCCAGGCGCGGCTCGTCGAGCGAGTGCGGGCGGCGGTGACCGCGATCCCCGACACCGACGTCGTGGGCGACCCGGTCGACCGGCTCCCCCACCTGGTGACCTTCTCGTTCCTGTACGTCGACGGCGAGGCGCTCGTGCACGCCCTCGACCGCCGCGGCTTCGGCGTGGCCAGCGGGTCGGCCTGCACGGCCTCGACGCTCGAGCCGAGCCACGTGCTGGCCGCAATGGGGGCGCTCACGCACGGCAACCTGAGGCTCTCGCTGACCCGCGACGCCACCGACGCCGACGTCGAGGCGTTCCTGGCGGTGCTGCCTGCCGCCGTCTCCGAGATCCGTGCGGACGTGGGGCTGTGACCGCCCCGGCGCTCGAGCTCGACTGCCGCGGTCTGCTCTGCCCGCTGCCGATCATCGAGCTGGGCCGGCACCTCACCGACGTGTCCGTGGGCGAGCTCCTCGCGGTGGTGACCACCGACGCGGCCGCACGGCACGACGTACCTGCCTGGTGCCGGATGCGCGGTCAGGAGTACGTCGGCGAGGACACCGCCGCCGACGGCGCGCCGCGGTTCGTGGTGCGGCGCCTGTCGTAGAGACCTAGAGGTGGGCGGCCACCTCGGCCGCGGCCTCGGGGCCGTAGGACTGCTCGATGCGGGCCACGAACTGCTCGTGGGTGAAGGTGTACTCCTGGGTGCCGATGGTCTCGACGACGTAGGCGGCCAGCACGCAGCCGACCTGGGCCGCGCGCTCGTGGCTGAGGTCCCAGCTGAGACCGGCCATGAAGCCGGAGCGGAACGCGTCACCGACCCCGGTGGGCTCGAGCGCGACGACGTCCTTGGCGGCCGCGACCTCGATCGTCGGGCCGTTCTCGCTGGTGATCCGCACGCCCTGGGCACCGAGGGTGGTGACCTGGGTGCCGACCCGGGTGAGGATCTCGGCGGCCGACCAGCCGGTCTTCTGCGCGATCATGTGCGACTCGTACTCGTTGGAGAAGAGGATCGCCGCCCCGTCGATGAGGTCGCGGATCAGCTCGCCGTCGGAGAAGGCCAGCTGCTGCGAGCAGTCGGAGATGAACGGGTAGCCGCGCTGGCGGCACTCGTGGGTGTGGCGGCGCATCGCGTCGGGGTCGTCGGCGCCGACCAGCACGTACGCCGGCGTCCCGACCCGGTCGACGATCGGCTGCAGCTCGATCTGCCGGGCCTCGCTCATCGCGCCGGGGTAGAACGACGCGAACTGCGCCATCGTCGAGTCGGTCGTGCACACGAAGCGCGCGGTGTGCCGGCTCGAGGAGATCAGGACCGAGTGGCAGTCGACGTTGTGCCGCTCCAGCCAGGAGCGGTAGTCGGAGAAGTCCTCGCCGGCCGCGCCGACCAGGACCGGCCGGAGCCCGAGGCGCCCCATCCCGAAGCACATGTTGGGCGCGACACCGCCCCGGCGGATCTCGAGGTCGTTGACCAGGAAGGAGACCGAGAGCTTGTCCAGCTGCTCCACCACCAGCGAGTCGGCGAACTTGCCGCCGAAGGTCATCAGGTGGTCAGTGGCGATCGAACCGGCGATGAGCAGGGACCCAGACGTCATGACACGGAACACTACCGACGGGTACTGCTGGGGCTACGCGGCAGTAGCCCCTAGCGTCGAATACATGACGCCTTACGAGGAGCTCACGAGCCCCCAGGACATGCACGCCGACTGCGAGGCCGTCGGTCGCAACCTCCGCTTCGACGCCAGCCTGGCGCGCGCCGCCGAGACCGCGGTGCTCCCCGCGCCCAGCATCCACTTCGAGGACTTCCCGCGCGAGGTGCCCAAGCGGGAGATCCGGATCTCCGACGCCGCGACCCGCCTGGCCAACGCGCTGCAGCTCCACCTGGACTGACCGACCTCGCCCGAGGACGAGACAGCCCCCGCCGTGTGTCACGGCGGGGGCTGTTGTTCGTCTCGCGGGCGCTCGGTGGCGCCCAGTCGCGCTCAGTGGAAGGAGTCTCCACACGCGCAGGAGCCGGTGGCGTTGGGGTTGTCGATGGTGAAGCCCTGCTTCTCGATGCTGTCGACGAAGTCGATCATCGCGCCGTTGAGGTAGGGGACGCTCATCCGGTCGACGACGACGTTGACGCTGTCGAAGGCGGTGACGACGTCACCGTCGAGGGTGCGCTCGTCGAAGAACAGCTGGTAGCGCAGACCGCTGCAGCCGCCGGGCTGAACGGAGATGCGCAGCTGGAGGTCGTCGCGACCCTCCTGTTCCAGGAGGCTCTGCACCTTGGTGGCAGCGACCGCGCTCAGGTTGATCTGGTCGGTGCGACGCTCTTCGGTGGTCTCGAGCTGCTCGGTCATGTGGTGACTCCCAGTCGGTGTGCGGGTTTCTTACCTCTTCAATGGTCGCACACGGGTGCCTATTCCCCGAACGGCCCGGGAGTACGAGCGAAGCCACACTCCCGATGGAGCGACGAAGTCACTCCACTACCTGGACCAGGTGCGCGCAACCCGCTCGGCGAGGGCGGCGAGCGAGCCGGCCGGGTCGGCGAAGGCGCGCTCCTCCCCCACCAGGTCGACCAGCGAGTACGCCGACTCCACGCCCAGCGCGCGCATCTCGCGCGAGCCCACCAGCACCTGCCCGGCCAGCGCCACGCACGGCCGCAGCGCGTCCTGGGCGATGGTGGCGACGCCGTACGGCACCTTGCCGGAACGGCTGGAGAAGTCGAAGGCGCCTTCGCCGGTCACGACCAGGTCGGCTCGCGCGGCCCGGCCGGCCAGGTCCACGACGCCGGCGACCAGCTCGATCCCCGGCGCCCGGGTCGCCCCGAGGAGCATCAGGGCGAAACCGAGACCTCCTGCGGCGCCGGCGCCCTTCTCGAGTGAGGTACGACGGTCGGTGGCGACGGCGAGCTGCTCCAGCCAGCCGTCGACCATCACCAGCTGGTCCTCGGCGAGGCCCTTCTGCGCGCCGAACGTCTTGGTGGCGCCGAACAGCCCGGTCAGCGGGATGTCCACGTCGGTGGCCGCCACGAGCACCACGTCGCCCACCCGGGCCCGGGCCGGCTCGAGGTCCACCGACCGGATGCCGTCGAGGTTCATCGGTCCGCAACCGAGCGCGACGTCGGACGTGGCTCCCAGCGCCTCGAGCAGGCCAGCGCCGCCGTCGTTGGTGCCGCTGCCCCCGAGACCCACGACGACGGTGTCGACACCGGTGTCGAGCGCGGCCATCAGCAGCTCACCCACGCCGATCGTGGTGGCGAGCTCGACCCCCTCGCGGTTGGTCAGGTGGACACCGCACGCCTGCGCGGTCTCGATGTAGGCGGTGCCGTCGGCGACCAGGATCGTGGCCGGCGACGGTGTCCCGAAGGGGCCCTCGACGGTCACCCCCAGGAGCTCGCCCCCGAGCGCCGCGTGCAGCACGTCCACGAAGCCGGGACCGCCGTCCGACATGGGCGCCAGGTCGAGCTCGTCGTCCGGGGCGCGGCGCGCCCATCCCTCGGCGATGGCGTCGGCCGCCTCGACGGCGGTGAGGGTGCCCGCGAACTTGTCGGGCGCCACGAGGACTCGCATGCGGTCCATCCTGTCCGACTCCTAGGGTCGGGGCATGACCGAGGTGACCATCAGGCCGATGCGGCCCGAGGACGTACCCGTCGCGGAGCGGCTCAGCGCGGAGGGATTCCTGGACCTCGACCGGCGGATGCAGCGGCGCTCGTGGCCCGATCCGGAGATCCGGCCGGTCGAGCGCAGCGAGGCCTGGCTGGTCCGGACCCGGCACTTCCTGGAGACCGACCCCGGCGGCTGCTGGGTGGCCGACGACGACACCGGGATGATCGGGATGGCCACCTCCTTCGTGCGCGACAAGACCTGGTGCCTGGCGACGTACGCCGTCCGGCCGGGGCTGCAGTCGCGCGGCATCGGGCGTCAGCTGCTGGAGGCGGCGATGTACCACGGTCGCGGCTGCCTGCGCGGGATGCTGTCGGCCTCGAGCGACCCGAAGGCGGCGCGCCGCTACCGGCTGGCCGGCTTCACGCTGCACCCGCAGATGTTCCTGTCCGGCACCGTGGACCGGTCCGCGATCCCGGTGGTCGAGAAGGTCCGCGAGGGCACGCCCGCCGATACCGACCAGCTGGACTCGATCGACCGGCAGGTGCGCGGCGCCGCGCACGGGCCCGACCACGCCCTGATGCAGGGCCTGTGGCGGCTCCTGGTGTCCGACTCGACCACGGGCTCGGGCTACGCCTACGTCGACGACCGGAGCGCCGTGCAGCTGCTCGCCGCGACCAACCGGCGTACGGCGTCCCGGTTGCTGTGGGCGGCGATCGCCGACGGCCCCGCCGAGCAGAGCATCCACCACCTGACCCCGGCCAACGAGTGGGCGATCGACGTCGGCATGGCGGCCCGGCTGGAGCTGCACCAGGAGGGCTACCTCGCCCTGCGGGGAATGGCCCCACCCTCGCCGTACGTTCACAACGGTGCCCTCCTCTGACGTTCCGCCCTCCGAACTAGGATCGAGACCATGACCACCGTCGACCTCCCCCTCCTGCCACTCGGCCGCGGCGTCGACCTGTCCTCCGAGCGCGGCGTCGAGTGCCCCGGCGACCTGCCGCCGGCGTCGGACCCGGCGCTGGTCGAGCGCGCCCGGGCCGCCAAGGAGGCCCTGGGCGATCGGGTGTTCGTGCTGGGCCACCACTACCAGCGCGACGAGGTCATCCAGTTCGCCGACGTCACCGGCGACTCCTTCAAGCTCTCGCGCGACGCGGCCGGACGCCCCGGGGCGGAGTACATCGTCTTCTGCGGGGTCCACTTCATGGCCGAGTCGGCCGACATCCTCACCGGGTCTCACCAGAAGGTGGTCCTGCCCGATCTCGCCGCCGGCTGCTCCATGGCCGACATGGCCGTGCTCAGCCAGGTCGAGGACGCCTGGGACGCGCTGGCGGAGGCCGGCGTCCAGGAGGCCGTCGTACCGGTCACCTACATGAACTCCAGCGCCGACATCAAGGCGTTCTGCGGCCGCAACGGCGGCATCGTGTGCACCTCCTCCAACGCCGACACGGCGCTCGAGTGGGCCTTCGACCAGAAGGCGCACCTCGACGGCGGCGGCAAGGTCCTGTTCTTCCCCGACCAGCACCTCGGCCGCAACACCGCGGTGCTCAAGATGGGCCTGACCCTCGACGACTGCGTCGTGTGGGACCCGCACCAGCCCAACGGCGGGCTCACCACCCAGCAGCTGGCCGACGCCACGATGATCCTGTGGAAGGGCCACTGCTCCGTGCACGGCCGGTTCACGCCCGAGGTCGTCGACAAGCTGCGGGCCACCATCCCCGGCATCCAGATCCTGGTGCACCCCGAGTGCACGCACGAGGTGGTGCTCAAGGCCGACCTGGTCGGCTCGACCGAGTTCATCATCAAGACCATCGAGGCGGCCCCGGCCGGCTCGTCCTGGGCGATCGGCACCGAGCTCAACCTGGTCAAGCGGCTGGCCAACGACCACCCCGACAAGAACATCGTCTTCCTCGAGAAGAACGTCTGCTACTGCTCCACGATGAACCGGATCGACCTGCCCCACCTGGTGTGGGCGTTGGAGTCGTTGGTCAAGGGCGTGGTCGTCAACCAGATCGACGTCGACGACGACACCGAGCGTGACGCACTGGTGGCGCTGCAGCGGATGCTGGACCTGCCGGGCAAGTCGCACCGCGACTGACCCAGCCCCACAGCCGTCTCAGAGGCCGGGTGCGCCCCACAGGGCCAGCCACCGGGAGAGGTCCTGCTCGATCGGGATCTCGGCGGCGAGGGTGTCGCGGACCTGGATCTCGAGCAGGTTGTCGCGCTGCTGGGGCCCGCTGGGCGCGAAGGGGTAGAACGACGCCTGCTTGTAGAGGTAGACCAGGCCCACCCGGCGCCCCGACGAGTCGGCGAACGGGACCAGCGAGCACAGCAGCGACGGACCGAAGCCCTCGGCCTCGAGCGTGGTGTTGACCGCGTGCAGGTCGGTGCACAGGCCGCCGACGTCGCTGGGGTCACGGTGCACAGTGAGCCAGGTGAAGCCGAACTCGTCACCGGTGACGGCGACCTCGGGAGCGTCGACCGCACCCGTGATCAGCTCGACGACGTCCTGCTGGGTGTCGGCGAACCCGGCACCGGCCGCGGCGCGGTAGCAGACCGAGCCGACCCCGGTCGGAGTGAGACCGATGGCGGTCTGGAGCGTGATGGCAGCACTCGGGATGAGGAAGAGCGCGTCGAGGTCGGCCTGCTTGGGCCGCGAGCGGCCGGTGACCGCCTGCCAGAAGCCCATCAGGCGGCCCTCATGCGGTCGGCCGGCCCAGCTCGGCCTGGATCTTGGCGAGCTGCTCGAGCCGCTGCTCCAGCGACGGGTGGGTCGAGGTGAGGGTGCGCAGCGAGACGCCGCTGATCGCCGGGGCGATGCACAGCGCGCTGGCCGCACCCACCTGGCGCAGGTCGCGCTGCGGGATCTGGTTGATCTCGCCGGTGATCTTCTGCAGGGCCGAGGCGAGCGCGCCGGGCCGCATCGTGAGGTAGGCGCCGGCCCGGTCGGCGGAGAGCTCCCGGTAGCGCGAGAGCAGCCGGAGCAGCACGAAGCTGACGGCGTAGACCACCAGGCTGACGACGAGCACGACCAGCCACACCGGCAGCCCGCCGTTGTTGTCGCGGCGACCGCCGAAGAACCCGAGGCCGCCGTACTGGGCACCGTGCGTGAGCATCCCGGCCGCGATGCCGGCCGAGGAGGCGACCGTCATCACCAGGACGTCGCGGTGGGCGACGTGGGAGAGCTCGTGGGCGAGCACGCCCTCGAGCTCCTCGGCCGTCAGCACCCGCAGGATGCCGGTGGTGACGCACACGACGGCGCGGTCGGGCGAGCGGCCGGTCGCGAACGCGTTGGGTACGTCGGTGTCGGCGATGCCGACGCGTGGCTTGGGCATGTCGGCCAGCGCGCAGAGCCGGTCGATCATGGCGTGCAGCTCGGGCGCCTCCTGCGGGCTGACCTCGCGAGCCCGCATGGCGCGCATGGCGACCTTGTCGGAGGAGGCCCACTGGTAGACCGCGACCCCGATGCCGACGAGCCCGACGATGATCCCCAGTCCGAGCCCGAAGGACTGCCCGATCACGAGCGCGAGCGAGACGATCAGCGCCACGAAGAGCGCACCGAGCAGGAACATCACCAGGGTCATCCGGGCGGTGAGCCCCGCGTCGCCGACGAACCGTGTCCGAGCCATGACTCCATTGTTGCGGTGCGACCAAGCGGTCAGCGGGGCTGCTCGCCCTCGGCCTCGGGCTCGCCGGCCTCGATCGCCTCGGGGGCGGCGGGTGACGCGAGCTCCTTGAGTCGCGCGAGCTCCGCCTCGACGTCGGCCTGCGAGCTCATCGCCTCGAGCTCACGGGTGATGTCGTCACCGGCGTTGACCGCGGACACGTCGTCGAGGGCGCCGGAGGCGATCAGCTCGTCGATCGCACCCGCGCGCGCCTGCAGCTGCGCGGTCTTGTCCTCGGCGCGCTGGATCGCCTGGCCCACGTCGCCCATCTCGTCGCCGATGCCCGACATCGCCTCGTTGATCCGGGTCTGCGCCTCGGCGGCCGTGTAGGTCGCCTTGATCGTCTCCTTGCGGGTGCGGAAGGCCTCGACCTTGGCCTGCAGCCGCTGCTGGGCCAGGGTGAGCTTCTCCTCCTCGCCCTGCAGGTTGGCGTGCTGGGCCTTGAGGTCGTTGATCTGACCGGTGAGCCCGGACCTGCGGGTCAGCGCCTCGCGGGCGAGGTCCTCGCGGTCCATGCGCAGCGCCTTCTCGGCCTGCTCCTGCAGCTTGGTGGACTGCTGCTCGAGCTGGACGACCTGGAGCTCGACCCGCTTGCGGCTGGTCGCCACGTCCGCCACGCCCCGTCGTACCTTCGACAGCAGCTCGAGCTGGCGCTGGTAGCTGTAGTCCAGGGTCTCGCGCGGGTCCTCGGCCCGGTCCAAGGCCTTGCTCGCCTTCGACTTGAAGATCAGGCTGAGGCGCTTCATGAGGCTCATCGGTGGTCCCTCTCGAGTGGAACGGTGTCTCGATCGCGGTGCTGTCGGTATGCGCTGCCAGCCTACGGCTCCGCCGGTCAGCACCGCGACAGCGCGGGTAGGCTGAACCCGACTCCTGTCCGTGCCACCACCTCGTCCGAAGGCCCTTCGTTGTTCCGTCGCAGCAAGTCCGATCCCTCCGCCACCGAGCCCACCTTGACAAAGGAGGGTGGCAAGGGGCGCCCCACCCCCACGCGCAAGGAGGCCGAGGCCGCGGCCAAGGCCCGGGCCAAGGTCCCGCGCACGCGCAAGGAGGTGGCCGCGATGCAGCGCTCCGCGCGCGTCGAGTCGAGCCAGAAGGTCCGGTCCGCGATGAAGTCCGGCGACGAGCGCTACTTCATGGCCCGCGACAAGGGGCCGGTGCGCCGCTTCATCCGCGACTACGTCGACGCCCGGTTCTCGATCGTCGAGCTGATGATCCCGCTGCTCGTGGTCACCATGGTCCTCGGCTACTCCGGCAGCGCCGACCTGCGCAGCATGGGCAACGCGCTGCTGTTCGGCACCCTGCTCCTGGTCATCGCCGACCTGTTCCTGCTGCGCCGCAGGATCCGCAAGGAGATCGGGCGCCGCTTCCCGGGTGAGCCTCTCAAGGGCACCACCTACTACGCCGTCACCCGGGCGATGCAGATGAAGTTCATGCGCATGCCCAAGGCGAAGGTCAAGATCGGCCAGGAGCTCCCCGAGCACTACACGTGACCGAGCAGGCCGTCGGCTGGCTCACCGGGCTGTCAGCAGCTGCCTTGTTCGGGCTCGCCGCGGTCGCTCAGGCCCACGCCGTACGCCGGGTCGGGCCACGCCCCACGCACCTCGCCGGCTTCGTCGCGCAGTCCGTGCGCGACCCGCTCACCATGCTCGTGGTCCTCGCCTACCTCGGCGGCTTCGTCCTGCACGCCGTGGTCATCTGGCTGCTGCCGCTCTACCTGGCCCAGACCCTGGTGTCGCTGTCGCTGCCAGTGACTGCGCTCGCGTCGCGGCGCGTCGACGACGGCCTCAGCGCCGGCGACTGGGGCGGCGTGCTCGCGGTGACCGCGGGCCTGGCGCTGCTTTCGCTGGGCTCCGGAAGCCCCGGCGACGTCCTGACGACGTGGGCCTTTGCGATCCCGGTCGCGGTGGGCGTGGTCGCCCTCTGCGTCGTCGCCGCGCTCACCCGCCGCTGGGACGGAGCGGCGCTGGGCGTCCTCGCCGGGATGGGCTACGCCGGGTCCGCGATCGCGGTCCGCGGCGTCGGGCTCCCCGTGGAGCCCGCCGTGGTCGTGACCGCGCTCGCGGTACCGGTGTTCGGCCTGGTGTCGTTCTGGGTCTACTCCTCGGGCATGCACTCCAGCCCGGTCACGAGCACCACCGCACCGCTGATCGTCGGGCAGATGCTGGTCCCGTCGCTCGTCGGCGTGGCGTGGCTCGGAGACAGCGTGCGCGACGGGTGGACCGCCGCGGTGGTGTCCGGGCTGCTCCTCGCCGTGGTCGGCGCGGTGTCGCTCAGCCGAAGTCGCGGCTAGCCGGAGACTGCGTCTTGGCCGGGTCGCGCTCGGCCACGTCGCCCACCACGTCGTCGATAGCGCTCATCGTCGCCTCGTCGAGCGAGACCCCGGCGGCCTTGACGTTCTCGGTGACCTGCTCGGGCCGGCTGGCGCCGATGATCGCGCTGGACACGTTGGGGTTCTGGAGGACCCATGCCACAGCG